>JBFMCL010000010.1 GCA_040754395.1 Nitrospirota bacterium
GACGGCTGTACTGCCCCGGTGATACCCTTTCTCATGGTGGTGTCTCCTTTCTTTTGTTGATTCCAGTTCAACCTTAAAAGGATACACCGCCTACTCATCTATTTACACACTTTTTGATTGTACTCCTGCTGGATCGAATACAAACCAGACGTCTTTAACTCACCCCCAAGCGGTTGTATCTGCTTTTAACGCGTATTTGCAAGTCATTAATACCTTGGCTATACTGTTATCATATAAGTCACAAAACATTAAAGAGGAGGAGAACCCTATGTGGAAAATTATGCTTGTTATGCTATTTGTTCTATTTCTTGCGGCGGTTGTCTTTGCCGAAGATGTGGTCGTCAAGATCCAGTTGGTGAATGAGCAGGGTGTCGGGAAAGAGATTGGCTCGATCACGGCATCCGATAGCAGGTATGGGCTTATACTGACGCTCCAGTTAAGCGAACTGGCACCAGGGCTGCACGGATTCCATGTACACGAGAAACCGGACTGCTCCCATGCCATGGCAGTTCCTGCGCTTGCTGCCGGCGGACATTACGACCCCTTTTCTACGGGCAAGCACGAAGGTCCTTATGGCAAAGGCCATCTTGGGGACCTTCCTGCTTTGTATGTCGACGCTGACGGGAAAGCAACCCTTCCTGTACTTGCCCCACGGCTGAAAGTAGCGGACATCAAAGGGCGGTCCCTTATGATCCATTCCGGAGGCGATAATTATTCCGACACGCCCGCACCGCTTGGCGGCGGTGGCGCCCGCGTAGCCTGCGGCGTGGTGAAATAGGAACGATTTATTCGCAAGGAAATTACAGGTGATGAAAATTCCCAGCAGGGACACTCATTGATATCAAAAATGATATAAAGGAAACGATCACGCTGAAAATAAGTATACTTAACATCATTTTTAACCTTCTCATTTAATCAGGACAGGGGTCCAATTTTTTAGTTTTATCTGATATTGACTATCGGGCCTTGATAAATAACAGGTTCTATCCCGAGTTTTCTTAATTCCGCTTCAGGAACATCACCGATCTTTGTTATATAGATTTTGGAACAGTCTTTTAAAAGATTTGCCATGTTACTAAATTTGTCCGGATCAAAATCGTGCTTCGGATCGTCAACGGAATATCTTTCGGTCACACGTTCTTCAACAAATGTTAATTTGTTGTCAACGTCATATATTAAAAATCTTTCAGCCCTGCCGAAGTGCTCATTAACGGTCTTTCCGTCTGTTGAGACCACGGCAATTCTTGAAACTGCCATTTTCAACTCCTTTCCTGCATTTTACGCAGACAAATTAGTTTAGTTGTCGTCCACTTTTGTTTTTTATAAAAGTCGAGCGCATGCAAATTATTCCTGTCAGCGAGAAGCTGCAACCTTTTTGCGCCTTTTCTATCCGCCCACTTCTCGATCGACAGCAACAGTTTTTTGCCTATGCCCTGTCCTCGATATGGTCCGGCCACAACCATATCTTCAATTAAGGCAGCTATTCCCCCTTCCGCAGTTGAAACAAGCAGCTGAGCGCTGCACATGCCTATGACTTGCCCGCCCATAGCGGCAACCATGATGCAACGATTTTTCCGGTCGCTCAGCATCATGGCAAGCCCGTTTTGCTGGATTGTCCCGCTAAATGCGAAATCCTCTTCTATGGAAAACAATTCTTCGAGCAAACCGGCCATTTGTTGTATGTCGCAAGTTCCGGCCTCTCTTATAACAACGGGAGAAAAAGTCATTATTTTACAGCTATCAGCTCAATAAATATGCTTCAGCAGCTCCGCCATCTTCAAGGGCATCCAATATCTCATCAATGGCGTCTTCGCTTTCAATATTTCCATACCAGAAGTTTTCCGGATAGATTACCATCATCGGCCCGTTATCGCACTGCTTCATACAGCCTGTACCGGTAAGCAGTGCATCCATTCCTCTGTCGAGTATTTCGTTTTCTATATACGGCAATAACTCCGTTGCCTTTTTTTTATTGCACATCCCCTTTATCTCACCGGATGCTCTGAAACTTGAACAGACAAAAATATGATGTTTTGGTTTTCCCATTTACAATACTCCTATTTTATACAGTTATTTTACATACACCCCATGCCGGTGCTTGCGCATGGACGATTACACGCCTCTATATCTCTTCTTATCAAATAATTCATGCTGTGACCTTCGAAGACCGCCTCCAGCGCATCTTCAATCAACCCGTCCAGTTCCAGGATATCGATCCCTTTTCCGGAGAGCACCTGCCTGGGGTTATCTCCGATCCCGCTGACAAGGAGCGCCCGGCAATCACTGATTAATTCAGCGAGTTCCTCCCAGCGTTTCAGTCCTCCGCCCGGTTCAGGGGTTTCTCTGGACTCAATAAAGTTGATTTTCCCGTCTTTTTTCCCGTAAATCAAAAGTTCTTTTGCTTTTCCCAGTTTTTGATTGACGAGGGTGCCTTCGAGACTGGCAACAGCAACATGAGGACGTTTTTTATCACAAATTTCCGGAAGCCTGGAACATTCTTTAAGCTTCTCGATTATCTCATTATTGTTTTCTTCACCTAATATACCAACCGCATCCGCCCTGCATCTTCCACAATGATACATCTGTGGAATATATTGAGAAGCTTTCTTCCTGATATTACTTATCAGTTCTCCGGAAGGCTCTTTCAGGTTCCCAAAAGCCGAACCTTTGGCCGGATAAAATGGGACGCAGTTTAAAATGTCCACTTTGAGTTCAGACATTTTTTCCGCAACTGCTTCAATATGGTCCTCATTTATCCCGGGTATTATGATGGTATTCACTTTGGTTGTAATCCCTCTTTCTTTTAGCATAGCTATCGCTTCGAGCTGCTTTTCAAGGAGAATTTTTACACCGGCCTTTGGGTTCAAAACCCTTTTCCCATATCGGATGAACGAATATATTTCTGCTCCGATCTCAGGGTCTATTGCATTAAGGGTTATGGTTACATGGCTGACATTAATCTTGGCCAGTTCATCTATATAATGTCCTGCGTTCAAGCCGTTTGTTGCCACACAAAGTATTATTTCCGGATACTTTTCCCGTACAAGGCGAAGAGTCTCCATGGTCTCTTTTGGATTGGCAAACGGGTCGCCCGGACCTGCAATACCGACTACCGATATGTTTTTGACATTCTCAAAAACAAAATCCAGGTATGTCATGGCCTGTTTCGGTGTAAGGACCGCGCTGGTGACGCCGGGTCTGCTTTCGTTTACACAGTCGTATTTGCGGTCGCAATATTTGCACTGGATGTTACATCTGGGGGCAATGGGAAGATGCACTCTTCCGTATCTGCTCCGCATTTCGGCGTTAAAACATGGATGGTTAGATAAATCCATTTTCTTTCTCCTGATATATTTCACATATATGTATACCCGACAGGCGACGCATCCTGCCGGGAAGCTATGATGGTGTTTGAAATCGTATCAAACAGCTGTTGTGCGCCTTTGTACCCGATATGGAGAATTCTTGCGCCTCCCATCCGGTCATGTATCGGGAATCCGACTCTAATCAGAGGCCTGTTAAGCTCACGAGCCGTCTTGTACCCCTTGCTGTTGCCGATTAAAAAATCCGGGGACAATTTTTTAGCGGCATCTCCTATATCGACAAAATCAACACCTTCAAGTGTCACTATTCCCCTGGATTCAAAATCTTCGACAACCTGACAAAGTTTATTCTTTAAATGTCCGCTCTTCCCTCCCGTAGCGCAAAGAACCGGGATGACGCCTATTTCCGATAAAAAAGAAGCAAGACCTACAACCAGGTCCTCCTCGCCGTAAACGACGGCGCGCGCCTCAAAAACATATTTATGCCCGTCCACATAGGAGTCTATGAGCCTGCCTCTCTCCCCGATATATTTTTCCGGCACGGGTTTCCCGGTTATCTTCGAAATCGCGTCAAAAAAAACATCCGTTTCATTAACTCCGATGGGAAGTCCCAGGCTGTGACAGGGAACCTTAAATCTGTTTTGCAGCAATTTCCCGGCGCTTTCATCTTCGGCGAGAATCCTGCCAAACTCTATGCTTGCAACGGCGCTACCCATTGAAATAATCTGTTTTATACTTGTTCCTCCTTCGGGGATCTTTTGGTATTCAGACCATAGAGGCCCGTCAAGAGTTTGAGAATAATCGGGCAGCATTACATGATCTGCTCCAAAATCCTTAAATATCTCTTTTATGTGTCTGTAATCCGCAGGGGATAACATGCCCGGAAAAAGATTGATATGTTTCGCCTCCAGGTCTTCTTTTGCTGATATAGAATTGACCGCTGCCTTTACAGCGCCGTGAAAGCCATCTATGTGTGTCCCGGAATAACTTGGGGTTGAAACCGAAACGATTAATGGAGACTTTGTCCCGGAATTTTTCTTATGGTAATCGCTTAAAATCATGGGAACATCATCGCCAATGGTTTCACTGAGACAAGTGGTCGCAACCCCTATAAACTTTGGGTCGTACTGCTTTATTATGTTTTGAACCGCGAGTATTAAATTGGCGCTTCCACCAAAAACAGCGGTCTCTTCCGTGAAATTTGAAGATGCTATATCAACCGGTTCATTAAAATGGCTGATCAGGTATCTTCTGATATATGTGGAACAACCCTGGGAGCCGTGAAGAAGCGGCACGGATTTTTCTATGCCTCTGAAAACCAGGGACGCACCCAACGGGCTGCAAAGTTTGCAAGCGTTACTTGTTGCCTTGTATTCAACATTTTCTAAAGCCTTCATTTTAATTTCTCCAAATCAGGAAAACTTTTTCCCCGGCGCAAATTTCCATACCGGACTTTTGACCGAAGAATAGACCTCTCTTGCAAAATTCAGCATGCCGCTGTAGCCTGCAAGAGAGAGTTTTCTTTCATGGTTGTGGTCGCAGAAACCAATCCCGAGTTTGTATGCTATCGGTCTTTCCTTGACGCCGCCGATAAAAAGATCGGCCCCTTTTTCAATGCAGTATTTGGAAAGCTCCAAAGGATTGGCATCATCTACAATCACCGTACCGTCATCGCACATTTCTCTTAATAGTTTATAATCGTCCCTGTTTCCTGTTTGAGAACCGGCCAGCACAACGTCCATCCCAACAGACCTTAATGCCTTAATCATGGAAAAGACTTTAAACGCCCCTCCTACATATACGGCGGCCTTCTTGCCGGAAAGCGCTTTTTTATAGCGTTTTAATTCCGGTTGTATGTTTTCTATTTCTTCTCGCACAATATTTTGTGCTTTTTCCATTATCGAGGGATGATCTTCGAAATGTTCGGCCACATCATAAAGGGCTTTCGACATGTCTTCGATTCCGAAGTAGGATACCCTAATATAAGGAATGCCGTATCTTTTATTCATGATCTCAGCCAGATATGTCATCGACCCGGAACACTGAACCACATTGAGCGAAGCTCCATGTGAACGTTTGATCCGTTCGACTCTGCCGTCTCCCGTAAAAACAGACACCACCTCAAGCCCCATCCTCTCGTAGTAATCTTGAATGGTCCATGCTTCACCGGCGATATTAAATTCCCCTATGATATTGATGCTCAAAGGGCTGATTCCTTCAGTAGATCCTGTCCCGACAATTTCCGCCATGGCTTCGCATGCAGCTTTGTACCCATCTTTTTTTGTTCCCTTGAACCCTTCCGAATGAACCGGCAATACAGGAATCCCTTTCTCGTCAGACACGCGTTTGCATACTGAATCCACATCATCGCCTATTAATCCCACAATGCAGGTCGCGTAAACAAACGCCGCATTGGGACTATATTTATCAATAAGCCTGACAAGGGATCCGTACAATTTTTTCTCTCCGCCGAAGATGATATCTTTTTCCTTAAGATCTGTGGAAAAACTCATCCGGTGGAGCTGTGGGCCTGATGAAAGCGCTCCTCTTATGTCCCAGGTGTAGGATGCGCACCCGATAGGGCCGTGGATCAGGTGTAAGGCATCGGCGATAGGATACAGCACCACACGCGAGCCGCAAAAAACGCAGGCCCTTTGGCTGACGGAACCGGCAAGGCTCTTTTTTTCGCATGTCATATCAAAGGCCTGTTCGCCTTTGTGATATATCTGCTTTTCCCTTTCTTTTAATATTGCAATTGTCGCCATTTTCCCTCCTTAAAATCATCCACCACTTTCAAAACATTTTCTTGTTTTGGAGGGCAGATGTGCTGAAAAAGCCCTGCCATCGACACCTTACAGCCCTTATGCGTAGCCTGCCAGCTCTTTGCCAAAAGGCACAAAAAGTTAAAAGTGCGGTCACGTGTATCATAATCAAATCCTGTCGATTTGCAGGGGTTTTTCAGCACATCTGCCCTCCATTTTATGCAACGTTTAAAATTACATTACCAGTTCAAACTCTATTTCAGAGGAATCCCTGTCCTGACGGTCCATAAGCGCATCGAGTATCTTTACTAAAAGACGCATTCCACCTTTGTACCCGACTGTTGGAAAATAACTGTGGCCGATTCTGTCTAAAATCGGGAAACCGAACCGGATAAACGGAATATCTTCATCTCTTGAGATGTACTTCACATAAGTGTTTCCGATGAGAAGATCCACAGTATCATTTTTTACCCATTGATGGAACAGCATCATGTCGCCGCCGCTTTTAACGTTTACCTTACACGGCAGGTCCTGTGTTAAGCTCTCAATCCTCTTTGTAAAATTGCTGTCCTTTGTACCGGTAACAATATGTATTGGCAGCATATCAATAGATACCAGAAATTCCGTAAGGGCCTCGAGCTGATCAGGGTCTCCCACCAGGCCGACTTTCTTGTGATAAAAATAGGCCTGCATATCTGTGATTATGTCTAAAAGCTGTCCTCTTTCGATGTTTATAGAGTCGGGAACGTTTACCCCGGCCATCTTTCTTAAGGCATCGATAAACCTGTCGGTCGCCTTAATCCCTATGGGCAGATCGAGTATTTCACATGGCACCTTGCATTTTGTGTCAAGGGCCAGAGCAGCGGGTCCAGACGCCAAACGGCCCAGCCCAATTGTGCCCCGGCTGCTTCCAGTCTTCTTTAGCTCATCTATGGTAACTCCGCCTTTCGGATACATTGTAAATTTGCCGGTCTGGGGCCCGTTAAGCACATTTTCAGTGTCCGGGAACATTATAATCCTGACTCCCAGTTTGCCTGCTATCCTCTTAATTTCCTTCATATCCGAAGGTTCCACCCATCCGGGAATGATATTAATACGGTTTTCTTTATGTGCGTTCGGTATTGCAAAATAATCGACCATAGCCTTTGTCATGTTGGCAAAACCCGTGACATGGGTTCCCACATAACTTGGGGTATTTGCATGTAATACATATTTCCCTTTGGGAATTTTACCGTCGGCCTCAGCTTTTGCAAATATCTGTGGAATATCGTCCCCTATAGTTTCGGATAAACAGGTGGTATGAACAGCTACGACATCCGGCTCGTAAATAGTAAAAATATTGTTTAGCGCCTGCAGCAGATTTGCCTGGCCTCCGAAAACAGAGGCACCTTCCGTAAATGAGCTGGTGGCGGCCATTACAGGCTCCCTGTAGTGTCTGGTCAGGGTGCTCCGGTGATATGCATAACATCCCTGTGAGCCATGGCTGTGTGGAAGGCAGCCGTGAATTCCCAGGGACGCATACAGGGCGCCAATGGGCTGGCAGGTTTTCGCCGGGTTGACGGTCAAAGCCTGACGTTCTGTGATCTCTTTTGGCGTATGTCGTAATAACATATTAAATTCCCTCCGACCTTGGTTAATATCAATTTTAATAAGGATCTCAAAATAGTAAGGACATTCTTGGGGCCGTCATTCCCGCAGTCCTCAGGCGGGAATCCACGTTTTAAAGCCCTGGATGCCCGACTAATAACCTCGGGCATGACGAATAAAGAAAGGCAGTGTGTATGCTCTATTTTGAGACTGTTAATAATTTTTTCCTTTATTCATATGCATACATGGCGGCCAGTTCAGGACTCTTTTCCCACGGTGACTTGATATGCTCCCATACCTTGCTGTTTACCATCCGGTCTATTTCATAATAAAAGTTAATTGCCCCCTGGTAAACGGTATATGGGCCGCCGGAATCATAGTTGTGAAGCTGTTTCAGAGGTATCCCGTGTTTCTGCACCATATACTTTTCCTTGATCCCTGCGCAAAAGATAGCCGGCTTATAGATTTCAATAAGCATTTCAGTTTCATGCTGGCTGATGTCATCAATAACATACGCGCCTTCTTCCATATCGGGCATCATCCCTTCATAGTGCTTTAACATGACACCGTGTCTTTCCCGTGCTTCAAGTTCTTTTTCATTGATCCTTGGCTTGTATTTTTCAGGGTCCTTTTGAACATCGAGCTCTTCTATGTTTCTGCTGTCAGCATCGACTTTAATTTTCGGCAACACGTCTCTTCCCTCATAATCGTCCCTGTGGGCGAACTCATATCCAGCAGCTATCGTTATCATCCCTATTTCGTTAAACAGTTCCTGGTAATGATGAGCGCGAGACCCTCCCACAAACATCATGGCAAGCTTTCCTTCGAGACGCGGTCTGATTTCTGCCTGTGCTTTTTCCACTGCAGGCATCTCCTCGGCAATCACTTCCTCAGCCCTGTCAATAAGTTTCTTGTCACCATAATATTGGGCAATTTTTCTGAGTGAGGTTGAGGTTGCCTGAGCGCCCAGGAAATTGACCTTGATCCAGGGTATCCCGTATTTTTTCTCCATCATGTCAGCCACATAATTGATGGAACGATGGCACATAATCAGGTTCAGGTCGGCAGTATGGGCGTTTGCGAAACGGTTCACGCTCGCGTTGCCGCTGAAGGTGGAAATCAACGTAATTCCGCATTTCTCAAATAATTTTTCTAAAAGGAAGGCATCTCCTCCGATATTGTATTCACCAAGAAGGTTGACCTTGTAATCTCCTTCTCTTACCGTATTATCCTGTCCGATCACGTGAATCAATAACCCGTTGTTGGCTACATGGTGCCCTGCAGACTGGCTGACCCCTTTGTATCCTTCACAACTGAATCCGAAGATATTTATCCCAAGCTTTTCTTTCATCTCCCTGGCCACTGAATGAACATCGTCCCCTATCAAACCGACAGGACATGTAGAGAATATGGCAATCATTTTCGGCTTAAAGATGTCATACGCTTCCTGGATAGCGGCTTTCAGCTTTTTTTCTCCACCAAAAATGATCTCTTTATCTTCCATGTCTGTTGAAAAACAGTAGGTCATAAAATTATGCCCGTCAGGCGAGGTTGAGGGATCGGTCTGGTTCCGCCTTGTTAGCCAGCTGTAAAAACCGCAACCGATCGGGCCGTGGGTAAGGTTTATGATATCCCGAGTAGGCCCCATTACAACCCCTTTACATCCTGCATAGCAGCAGCCTCTCTGTGATATAATGCCGGGAACGGTCCTGGCATTGGCCTGTATTTCAGCGTAGTTTTCATCGTCAACTTTTTTGTTTATAACAATATGCTCTGATCTTTTCCTCGCTACCTTCGGAGGATATTTCAATATAATTTCATTCTTGACCTTATGCGGGTCTATCGCTTTCCAGTTGTCCGGTGTTACTTCTACATCTGTTGTTTCTTTACGTATAGGTTCCATGCTTTATCTCCTGTTTAATCATCAAGTGTTGAATTGCCGCTTTCCCCGGTTCTTACCCTGATGGAATCGGCGATCGGCATTACAAATATTTTTCCGTCTCCGGATTTGCCTGTCTGATTTAACCTGATTATTGCATCAACTGTCTTCTTAACTAATTTGTCAGGGACTACAATAAACAATATTCTTTTAGGGATTAAACGCTGGCTCTGGCCTAATTGCGAGATTGCCTCTTCATAGCCCTGTTCTGCTCCTTTAAGCAGCTTTAAGTCGACCAGACCCTTTCCCCTTCCCAAAGCGTCTCTTGCGGTGATTGATGATATACCGGCTTCAGCAAGAGCTTTTTTCGTTTTATTGATCATATTCATGCGAATAACTGCCATAACCTCCTTCATATCTTCACCTTTTCTGTCTCCCCTGAGGATGTTTCCCTGATCCCGGAACTTATCGTGTAAGACTCTTCCACAGTGGTTATGAAAATTTTCCCATCTCCAAACGCTCCTTTATCGCCTGTTCTTGCCGCTTGCATAATCGTTTTAACAACAAAATCCTTATCACCATCATTTACGACTGTTAGGAGTAACTCCTTTGGGATTTCGTCATAGGTTATCTCGCCGATTTTTATTCCCCGCTGCTTGCCCCTGCCCACAACAGACATCTTGGTTACCGCAGGAAATCCTGCATCCATAAGCGCTGCAAGCACATTGTCCGATTTTTCAGGCCTTACAATTGCTCTGATCATTATCATCTTAATTTTCCTTTCTATAGATTTTTATTTTTAATTAGAGTCTGTGTACAAACTACGTTTGTTCACCGTCATTCCGGCAGTCCTTTGGCCGGAAACAAGTATTTTTAAAAGGTTCTGGATTCCTGCCTCCGCAGGAATGACAAAAAACCTGACTTTATACACGGACACTTATGCCGCTATACCGTAATTTATGAGAAGCTTTTCAAGCTCGTCTATCGCAAGCGGATCTGGTATAACGAACTTCCTGTTTTCTTCCATTTTTTTTGCAAGGGTTCTGTATTCATCTGCCTGGGGGTGCTTGGGATCAAACTCTATCACGGTTTTTCTGTTTATTTCAGCCCTTTGAACCATATTGTCTCTGGGAATGAAATGTATCATATGCGATCCAAGCTTTTCTGCAAAAGCCTCTATCATTTCCCTCTCATTATCCACCTGGCGGCTGTTGCATATGAGCCCTGCCAAACGAATGCCGCCAGCTTCTGCAAATTTCAGTATCCCTTTGCATATGTTGTTTGCTGCGTACATGGCCATCATTTCACCGGAGACAACTATATAAATCTCATTGGCCTTACCCTCGCGCATAGGCATGGCAAATCCACCGCAGACGACGTCGCCAAGCACGTCGTAAAAGGCATAATCGATATTCTCATCTTCCGCATAAGCGCCAAGCTGTTCTAATAGATTAATAGCTGTAATAATACCCCTGCCTGCACACCCAACCCCGGGTTCAGGCCCGCCTGATTCGGTGCAGAGTGTTTTGCCAAAGCCTTCAATGCGAACATCTTCAAGTTTCACTTCTTGCCCTTCTTCCCGCAGGGTGTCTAAAACTGTGCTCTGGTTCAGTCCGCCAAGAAGGAGTCTTGTTGAATCTGCCTTTGGATCACAGCCGACCACCATGACCTTTCTACCCATCTCTGCAAGCCCGGCTACTGTATTTTGTGTGGTTGTTGACTTTCCAATGCCACCCTTTCCGTAAATTGCGATTTTTCTGGTCACCATGTCGACCCTCCTTTCTGATTTATTATTACATACGCAATCAACGTGCCAGTTTAGAAAACTAAGAAAGACGGGCGTTTACACAGGTTTCAATGTTTTTGCCAGAACAATATTGTTGTTTATAGAACATTATTGTTGCAAAATGTTTGAAAAATGGAAAAATACAGATAAAGTTTAACCTGAAAAATGCGTTCTATTATATTTTCAGGGAGGCATGTGTGCAGAAAAAGCTCTCCGGCAGCAGCTTTGTAGGCGGTACCACAACCCTGAAATCCTGCAAGTTTTCATGTCGCCTGTATCGATAACAATAAATACGCAGATTCTGCATTGGAGAGGTTTTTATGTACATGTGCCTTCCTTAATTTTCGGTCAAATGCATTTTTTGGGTTAATGCAGTCGGTGGTTAAAATGAATGAATAAAAAAAAGAGAGGAGAGATGAAATTCTCTCCCCTCTTTGATGCTGCTGTAATACCTTATATTGCTGCCTCTCCTTTATCGCCGGTCCTGATTCTTATGACATCCTCAAGGGAATAAAGGAATATCTTTCCTCTCCTATGTTTCCTGTTTTTGCCTTCTCAATAATCGTAGAAACAACTTTATCTATTATTGAATCAGGGATAACCACCTCTATCTTTATCTTGGGTATGAAGTTCACCTCATATTCTGCACCCCTGTATATTTCTACATGTCCTTTTTGCCTCCCGAATCCTTTCACCTCGGTAATAGTCATACCGTGAATCCCGATTGAATTGAGAGCGTCTTTTACTTCATCAAGTTTAAAGGGTTTTATTATTGCCTCTATTTTTTTCATATTCCCTCCATTTTCTCATTATTTTTTATAGGTTGTATGCCTTCTCTCCATGCTGGCTTTCGTCAAGTCCAGTAATTTCGTGTTCGTCCTCGACCCTTATGCCAACAAATACCTTATATAAGCATAAAGATGATAAAGGTCACAACAGCAACGTACAGCATTGTGACTCCGACAGCTATGAGCTGGGTCATAAGCTGGCCTGGATTTCCGTATAAGAGGCCTCTGCCAGCTTCATTTATTGCCGGATCAGCAAAAATGCCGGTGAGAATAGCGCCCAAGGTCCCTGCTACTCCATGAATACCAAAGGCATCGAGTGAATCATCATAACCGAGCTTCGGCTTGATGGCTGCAACAGAAAAGTAAGGGATGATCCCGCCCAAGACCCCCATAATAATTGCACCTTTGATATTCACAAAACCTGCTGCAGGGGTTATAACAACAAGGCCCGCTATTGCACCTGAAGCAAGACCTAAGATCGTAGGCTTTCTTGTATGCATCCATTCGATAAACATCCAGGATATCGCAGCAACTGCAGTAGCGGTATTGGTATTAATAAAGGCGGCTCTGTCTGGATAGGCATTCAGGACATCGGACAGGTGGACAAAATCTACACGCGGGAACTCAGGCAGTCGATACTGAATTCCTGCGGGAGCAATATCATCGGGTACCTTGCAGATCCCGACACGGCGGAATACTTCAGCAAGAGACTGGGGAAGACGACATTTTTTGAGGCCGACGATTCCCAGCATATGGGGCCTTCAATGAAGGACGGCCGTTTGAACATCTCTCAGAGGAAGAAGGAAGAGTGGCTTATATTGCCCTCGGAAATTATGCACCTTCCAAAGTTCGAGTGTTTTGTAAAAGTCCCCGGATTTCCCTTCACAAGAACAAGGGTGACACGTAAAGACTATGCAGACATAGTGACGCCTTTCGAGATACGCGACGGGTTGTCCCTTGATATATAACTCGGGGAAGACGATAAAGAACGACCGCTGCTCAATCATAGTTGTGCATGGTATAATCAACCGGTATTTTCAAGCCTTGTTGGTCCCCATGTCTCCTAGGAGACAGGAGAGGAGGATAGATTAATGGGACTATACAAGAGACGTGATTCACCGATATGGTGGATGAGTTTTTCAGTCAGTGGAAGGCCTTACAGACGCAGCACAGGCACAGACAACAAAAAACTGGCAGAAGCGATCCTTGGCAAGGTAAAGACCCAGGTTCAGGAAGGCAGATGGTTTGAGATCGATGAGGCAAAGCAACATACTTTTGATGAAATGATGGACAGGCTTATTAAAGATCATGCGCCTACGGTGTCTGGGAAAATGCTGAAAAGCTACCGGAATTCCCTTGCACATCTCAGCGAGTTTTTCTCCGGGCAGACACTTGATAAGATCGATACTGATTCCGTGATGCAGTATGTTGCTCACCGCCGGGAGCAAACTTGCGTGCCTGGGACACAAAGGTGTGACAAATGCAAGTGCACTCCCGGAACCGAACCTTGTCAATTATTACGGGAGAAAAGAAAATGCAGACCGGCAACCAGGAACAGGGAGCTTGCCATGCTTTCAAAGGCTTTCAATCTTGCAAGGCTCTGGAAGTGGACGAAAGAAAACCCCTGTGCACTTGTCAAAAGAGAAAAGGAAGACAATGAAAATATCGGCAAATGTCTGCCTGTTGACAGGGAAGATATGCTATTTAACGCCTGTGAGCGCCGTTGCAATGGGCAACTTCTGGAAATGGTCAAGATAGCGATCCACACCGGATTGAGAGAAGCCGAAATACTCAATATGCGCTGGGAGAAGATCGAGTTCAGGGAGAGAACGATTTCCGTAATTCAAAAAGGCGGAAGGGAAAAGATAGTTCCTATGAACGACACCGCTTTTAGTCTTCTGAAAGAAAAATCCAGAGTCCGGTCGATTTCTGGTTATGTTTTCACTACTGCAAATGATACTCCGTTTATTGCGCGAAACGTTTACCGCGAGTTTCAGAAGGCATGTAAGCGGGCAGGAATTGAAGCCTTTAGATTCCACGATCTGAGGCACACTACTGGAACGAGACTGGCACAGGCAGGGCATGACATTTATGCTATCGCTTGCCTGCTGGGGCATAGCCAGCTTTCCACAGCCAAAAGATATGCCAAGCACAATACCGAAAGCATGCACAATGTTGTGAAGACACTCGATAAGAAAATGGCGGGAAAGGCATGATCTCGTGCAAAACTTTCACGATTTTATCACGTTGAGCGTTTCAGAGACAAAAAAAGGGCAGGAGAAATCTCCTAACCCCTTGATTTTTATGGTGAGCCGTGCAGGATTCGAACCTGCGACCCGCTGATTAAGAGTCAGCTGCTCTACCAGCTGAGCTAACGGCCCACGGAGAAACCAGCAAACAGTGAACAGTGACAAGTGGATAGTAAATAGTCTTAAAATGAACCAGTGAAACCCTTCGTCACTTTTTACTGCTCACTAACTATTCTTTTGTTGCTATTCACCGCAAATTTTGTTTTACAAAAATTACAGTGGCGCGCCTGAGAGGATTCGAACCTCCGACCCTCGGCTCCGGAGGCCGATGCTCTGATCCACTGAGCTACAGGCGCACTCAACAGCATGCAAAAGTTACAAGCGAAAAGTGAAAAGTTTTTGTCCGGAAAAATTTAATAATTCATCCCCTGCAACTTTTCACTCCTCTGTGCCTTACTTTTGGGGTGAGTGAGGGGACTCGAACCCCCAACACCTGGAGCCACAGTCCAGTGCTCTGACCTTTGAGCTACACTCACCATCTAATGACAGTTCACAGTGAACAGTATTCAGTTATTAGTAAATCAGAAAAATATCTGTGAAATCAAATCTTCCTCTTCACTGATCTCTCTTCACTGCCAGTTTTTTGCCCCGCAAAATTCAAACTGGCGCGCCTGAAGGGATTCGAACCCCTGACCCACTGCTTAGAAGGCAGTTGCTCTATCCGACTGAGCTACAGGCGCAGCATAATATTATTGACCGATAATACAGCATGAACAGTTCGAATTAAAATTATATGAGTTCAGAAGAGATTCTGTCAAGAATACCGGGCAGGTCGCTGAAGCGCTCGATGAGGCAATCCGCCCCGGTAAGATATTCCTTCCCCCTGTATCCGTAGGTAACCGCAATAGTGGTGACGCCTGCGTCCTTTCCTGCTTCTATGTCAAAATTGCTGTCTCCGACCATCGCGGCTTCATGGGGCGGTACCCCCATTTTTTCGAGTGCATAGATGACCGGCACCGGAGAAGGTTTCCTGTGCGGGGTGGTGTCGCTGCCGACCACCAGGGCAAAATATTTCGCGAGATCCAGTGCTTCCAAAAGCCGGGTCGAGAGGCCTTCCCTTTTATTGGATATCACAGCCTTTTTATATCCACCCAGCGCTTCCAGCGTTTCCCTGACAGAAGGGTAGACGGCGGAATAATCCGTGAGGTGCCCTGCGTAATATCCCAGGAAATTCCCGATCACCGCATCCCTTGAAGCGCGCTGATCCTCTCCGAGGACCTTTTCTATCAGCCGTGTAATGCCTTCTCCGATCATTGCCGTTGTGTCTTCGACGGTAAACTGTTTCCTGCGGTAGGACTGCAGGGCGTAATTCAGCGCATTGGTAATATCCCTGCGTGTATCGACGAGGGTTCCGTCAAGGTCGAACATGAGAAGTTTCACCGGCATATGCAATTATATCACAGCGTTCATTCCCGACCATGACCCGGTTCATCTGCCTGCGCATTCCCGATTTACAAACGGCTGAGGCAGATGCTATGGTTAAAAAGAGAGAAAAAGGAGGAGGTGTGCGTGTATATGAAGTATGTGCAGCCATGGCTGACTGTGACGGTTGTCCTCTGCTGCATGATCGGGGTTATTGCGCTGACATCAAAGGCATATGCATTTGAAACCCCGTTGAGGACGGAAAAAGCAGACGCTCCCGCACTGAACGGATCTTTCTCCGTGATACTTTACGGAAGCAGATTTTCAGATGATCTGGAAACGTTCGCCATACTTGACCCTGAAGGGGACTCGTATCATTTTGCGCCGTATGCGCCTGAGTATGACTATCGCGTCAGAAAAGGTCTTGGACCCGAGGAAGCAAGAGCACTTGCCGAAAAATTCGTCAGTTTCCACCGCGCCTTCTGGCGCATGCAAATGAGCAGGATTCTTGACAGGGAAGGTTCCGTCATCGGGTACGAACTCCGTCCCCTCTACATGATTTCTGCATATGGCACACACGACGTCATGGATATTTCCTACTGGGTTAAGGAAGGGGGGAGGGTGAAAGTGATTGTCAGTCTGGTTCCTGCAGTCGAAAGGCGAACGCCCTTCGGAGGTGAGAGTGAGCATCCGGGAACAGATTAGGCATCTCGAAAAAAAGACCGCAAAGGGAGGAGTGCTCTCCCGGCAGGAAGCCTTTTCCCTCACCGAGATTTCAGGAAGCGATCTCTTCTTTCTCTTCGCCTCAGCAAATGCGCTGAGGCAGCATTTCAGAAAAAACGTTATCGGTCTCTGTGCGATTGTGAACGCAAAATCCGGCGCATGCCCTGAAGACTGCGCGTTCTGCGCCCAGTCTTCCCGAAGCAGGGCGGAGATAGAGGTCTATCCGCTGCGCAGCAAAAAAGCGATCATGCAGAAGGCAGTCGAAGCGAAAAAATCCGGGATCACGAGATTTTCGATAGTGACGAGCGGGAGAAAGGTCTCGGAAAAAAATTTGCTGCGCATCGCTGACCTGCTTTCAGAGATCAGGAACACCGGTCTCCTGCCCTGCGCAAGCCTCGGTCTCCTGAACGCGGATGAGCTCTCCGCACTGAAGTCGGCAGGGCTCGACCGCTACCATCATAACCTCGAAACCTCCGAAAGATTTTTCCCCGAAATATGCACCTCTCACACCTATGAAGACAAAATCAGGACTGTCAGGGCAGCTGCTGCCGCAGGCCTCTCTGTCTGCTCCGGCGGAATATTCGGCATGGGCGAAACATGGCAGGACAGAATCGAGATGGCCTTTGCACTGAGAGCGCTTGATGCTGATGCTGTCCCGATAAATTTTCTTATCCCGATTCAGGGGACAGCACTGGCGCAGAGAGCGCGGCTGCATCCCTTTGAAGCGCTGAAGATCATAAGCCTTTACCGTTTCATCCTGCCCCGGAAAGAGATCAGGATATGCGGAGGCAGGATACAGATTCTCGGTGAATTCAATTCCCTTGTGTTTGCTGCAGGGGCTGACGGCATGATCAGCGGCAATTACCTGACCACCCAGGGGAGAAGTCATGAAGATGACCTCAGGCTTATGGCTGCGTACAGTCTGGCTTTATAGTGCAGGGTATCAGAGGTTTTTTGATTTCGCGAGGATATGCTCAAGGAATGCTTCATAGGATTTGGGAAGGGTCCTTTTCTTGTGGGTCACGACATAGAACCTTCTTTTCATCTGGATATCGGCAAGGGATATTTCCCTGAGGACATTATGCTGCAGTTCATCCGCGACTGAAAACCTTGAAAGGATGGAAACCCCCAGTCCTGACTTCACTGCCTGCTTCACCGCATCGGTTGAACCAAAGATTCCCGCGATACGCAATTTGTCAGGAGATACCCCTTTGCTTTCCAGGAATTTTTCTGTCTCCCTGCGCGTCCCTGATCCCTCTTCCCGGATCACCATCGGCAATGCGACAAAATCTTTCAGCGTCGGGTGATTATGAATCGCCAGGGATGGAGAGGATACCGCGATAAGCTCATCCTCAACAAACGGGATGTACCTTATCTGATCGTTGCCAAGTTTCGCACCGACAATCCCAAGGAGCATTTCATGGCTTGAAACACTGTCGATAATCCCCCGGGAGTCGGAAATCATGATCTGGAATGAAATGGAAGGATATTGCTTCTGAAACTCCGCCATGATGCCGGGCATGAGATATACGCCGGGGATAGTGCTTGCTCCGATAAGGATCTTGCCGGTCAGATCCCTGCTGACTTCCATGATCGCGTCCTTAATGGTATTGGCTTTTTCGATTATTTCCAGCGAGTGGGTAAAGAGCACTTCCGCTTCCTTAGTCGGCATAATCGTCCTTCCCAGCCGGTCGAAAAGTTTGCAGTTGAATTCATCTTCGAGTGCCTTAATGTGGTTGCTTATGGTCGGCTGCGTGAGGTTCAGCTCCTCGGAAGCCTTCGAAAAACTCCTGTTCTTGAAAACCGAGGCAAAAACCTTAAGCTGATGGATATCCATGAAAAAATTGTACCATACTTCAGGGTGTATTTGTTTTTCTTACCGCATCTCTTGCAGCCCGCACCGCCTTCGCCGGTCCTTGTTTCCTGAGCATTTCCAGCATGTTTTCTGATGCAAGCGCCTTCAGGCACGCCCCTCTTTTGTCCGGGTCCCGGATCGTCCGCTTGGCCTCTGCACGGATGCTCCTCAGGGACTTCAGGTATGCGGAAAACTCCGGGCCGTATATCTTCTCCAGTTCCCTGCGGATCGACCTGGAAAGCGCGGGGCTTACGCCGCTCGTCGATACGGCAATAGTCAGCAATCCCCTTTTTATCACGGACGGGACGATAAAGTTGCATAACTCAGGGGTATCCACCACATTCACCAGGCAGGCAGCATCACGTGAAACCTTCTCATTGATGTCCGGCGAATCGGTTGCCGCGATCACAAGAAATGCTTCTTTCAGTTCCCCTTTCCGGTACTGCCGGCGTACATGGCGTATTGTTCCTGCCATTCTTTCCTTCTCAATCCTCCTCGTAAGCAGGGGGCTTATCACTGTCACTTCAGCACCGGTTCTGAGCAGGGAGAGTATTTTTCTCTCCGCGACCTTTCCGCCCCCGACAACAACCACGCGTTTCTTCCTCAGGTTGACGAACAGGGGATAATACACTGCGGGTGTGTCGTGTTGCGGGGAGCGGGCAACCGTTTTCTTCACGGTTTCAGAGAAGCGAGAGCTTTCTTTGCTTTTTTCGCAAGCCCGGTGTCCGGGTACTTTTCGATAAGCCGGGACAAATAACGGGAAGCGCTTTCCTTCTGACCGAGGTTTTTATAGGAGATTCCGGTAAGGAAAAGGACATCCGGCTCTCCCTTGTAGTCAGGATACTGCTTCAGAAGATTCTCAAATCTTCCGATCGCTGCCTTGTAGGATGCTTTCTTGTAATAGAATTCCCCGACCAGGAATTCGTATTCGGCAATGGTATGCCTGCATTTCTCTATCCTGAGTTCAATATCTTCCTTGTAAGGGTTTCTGGGGAACAGCTTCTTTAATTTCTCGAATTCCTCAAGAGCCTTTGCCGCACCTCCATACCCCCGGTCAGAGCTTTCGATCTGATTGAAATAGACCATCGCAATCTGATACTGGGCATATGACGCATACTGATTGTCAGGATATGCATCAAGGAATTTCTGATACTCTGAGACAGCGCGTTCGAATTCCTCTTCCTGCACATAGGAGTCGGCAATCTTGAGCTGGGCAAGGGGGGCATACTTCTTTGTCATATCCCTGTTCTTGACCTCAAGAAATGAAGCCCTGGCCTGTTCGTATTCTTTCTGCCCGAGCTTTTCATTGGCAGAGGCGAATGTCTTTTCAGGGTCGAATTTTTCCGGGGGCTTGACCGCTGTTTTTCCAGAACAGGCAACTGTCAGGGTCACCAGCAACAGAATGAGTAGTTCAGATATCCGCATTTTCATCGCTGATTATTATAGCATGGATACCGCATATTTGGAGCAGCCATTCCAAAGCCCTCATCCCGGGATGCCGTTCCGGGGCAACTCCCTATTTTATTTCAGCATGGTAGCGTTGCAGAGACTTTACCTCGCGCTGCTTCTGCTTGAATGCTTCTATGCCGCGCGCTGCAGCAACGGCAGCTGCGAGAGTCGTAATGTAGGGCACCTTGTATTTGATGGCTGCCTTTCGTATGTAGGAGTCGTCATGCTTTCCCAGTTTTCCGCTCGGCGTATTGATCACCAGCGTGATTTCCTTGTTCTTGATTGCATCCACGACATTCGGCCGTTTCTCATGGAGCTTGTCGATGTGTTCAGCATTCACGCTGTTCTCCGCAAAAAACCGGTGCGTTCCCCTGGTTGCTTTAATGCTGAATCCCAGCCTCTCAAAGCGCCTTGCAACCTGAAGGGCCGCCTGCTTGTCCTGGTCAGAAACAGTGATAAGCACTGCCCCTTCAGTGGGAAGCCGTTGCTGGGCTGCCTCCAGGGCTTTATAGTACGCCAGTCCGAATGAATCGGCCATGCCCAGAACCTCACCGGTAGAGCGCATTTCAGGTCCCAGCAGCGGATCAACTTCAGGAAACATATTGAACGGGAACACCGCCTCCTTTACCCCGAAATGAACGATGTTTTTTGGTGCAACAGGCAACCCGGACAGCTGTTTGCCGAGCATGACCTGGGTCGCGAAGCGGGCCATCGGGATGTTGCACACTTTTGAAACCAGGGGTACCGTCCGGGAAGCCCGCGGATTTGCCTCAAGCACATAGACCGCATCGTTTGCAATCGCATACTGGATGTTCATGAGCCCGACCACGTTCAGGGCGACCGCGATCTTCTGCGTATACTCATAAATCGTTTCCAGATGTTTCTTCGGAATGCTGATAGGCGGAATCACACATGCGGAATCGCCCGAATGAATTCCCGCGAGCTCGATATGCTCCATCACCGCCGGGACAACGGCTTCTTTTCCGTCAGCTATGGCATCTGCCTCTGCTTCTATGGCATCCTCCAGAAACCTGTCGATGAGAATAGGCCGGTCCGGTGTCACCCCGACCGCGGCTGCTACATACCGCTGCAGCATTTCTTCGTCATGGACCACTTCCATTCCCCTGCCACCGAGCACATACGAAGGCCTTACCATAAGAGGGTAGCCCAGGCGTTCCGCAACACCCAGGGCCTCTTCGAGAGTACTTGCCATACCGGAGTCCGGCATGGGGATGCCCAGTTGCTTCATCATTTTCCGGAATCTGTCCCGGTCTTCCGCGAGGTCTATGGTTTCCGTTGAGGTGCCTATGATCCGGACTCCCAAATCAGCCAGTTCCCTGGCAATATTCAGCGGCGTCTGGCCGCCGAACTGCACCACCACCCCTTCGGGCTTTTCCTTTTCATAGATAGAAAGCACGTCTTCCACGGTGACCGGCTCGAAATACAACTTATCGGAGGTGTCATAATCTGTCGAGACGGTCTCAGGGTTGCAGTTCACCATGATGGATTCATATCCTTCATCCCTCAGGGCAAATGCCGCGTGGACACAGCAGTAGTCAAATTCGATTCCCTGGCCGATACGGTTGGGCCCTCCTCCGAGAACCATAATCTTTTTCCGGTCGCTGCGGGTCATTGTGTCTTTGGCATTATAGGTAGAATAATAGTATGCGGCGTTTTCGACTCCGCTTACCGGAACCGGCTCCCATGCCTGTGTAAGTCCCAAGGAGCGCCGGGTTTCCCTGACCTCCTGTTCAGACTTGTCCAGCAGCTGAGACAGGTACCGGTCTGCAAATCCGTCTTTTTTGGCACGGACAAGGAGTTCATCGGGCAGCTGTTTTCCTTTATATGCAAGAATTTCTTCTTCCATCTGCACAAGTTCTTTCATCTGTTCGATAAACCATGGCTTAATATGGGTTCTTTCATAGAGGAGTTCCACCGAAGCGCCTTTGCGCAGCGCTTCGTACATGATGAACTGGCGTTCGCTTGACGGCGATACCAGGAGTTCCAGGAGTTCTTCTAGAGACCGCTGATGAAAGTCCTTTGCAAAGCCCAGTCCGTATCGTCCTATCTCCAGAGACCGGATAGCCTTCTGGAACGCCTCCTTATAGGTCTTCCCGATGCTCATCACCTCACCTACCGCCCGCATCTGTGTTCCGAGCCTGTCCTCGACTCCCTCGAATTTCTCGAACGCCCACCGGGCAAACTTCACGACCACGTACTCTCCCCACGGGGTGTATTTGTCCAGGGTTCCTTCCCTCCAGTAGGGGATTTCATCGAGCGTCAACCCCCCGGCAAGCAGGGCGGAAATGAGCGCAATCGGAAAACCCGTCGCTTTTGAGGCAAGGGCGGATGAGCGGGAAGTGCGGGGATTGATCTCGATCACCACCACCCTTCCGGTTTTTGGATCATGAGCAAACTGAATATTCGTACCCCCGATAACCTGAATGGCCTCGACTATATCGTAGGAATACTTCTGGAGGCGTTTCTGGAGCCCGGGATCTATGGTGAGCATTGGCGCAGTACAATAGGAATCTCCTGTGTGAATTCCCATCGCGTCGACATTTTCTATGAAACAGACGGTGATGCGCTGATTTTTTGCGTCGCGCACCACCTCCAGCTCCAGTTCTTCCCACCCGAGCACAGATTCCTCTATGAGTATCTGCCCGATCAGGCTTGCAGAAATTCCCCTGCTCGCGACTGTCCGCAGCTCTTCGACATTGTAAACCAGTCCTCCGCCAGTTCCCCCGAGCGTATACGCAGGACGCACCACCACAGGATATCCCAGCTTTGATGCGATTTCTTCCGCCTCCTCAACGCTGAAGGCCGGTTCACTTGCCGGCATATCGATCCCCAGCTGGTTCATCGTCTTCTTGAAGGCAATGCGATCCTCGCCTCTTTCGATCGCATCTGCCTCTACACCGATAATCTTGACATTATGCTCCCTGAGAAAACCGCTTTTTGCCAGTTCAGCGGTGAGATTCAGGCCTGTCTGCCCGCCCAGATTCGGCAGAATGGCATCGGGCCGTTCCTTTTCTATGATCTTTTTCATATAGTCGGCAGTCAGCGGTTCCAGATAGGTTACCTCAGCAGTCCCGGGATCCGTCATGATCGTGGCAGGATTGGAATTGACCAGTACAATCTCATACCCAAGTTTTCGGAGGGCCTTGCAGGCCTGGGTACCGGAATAATCAAATTCGCAGGCCTGACCGATCACAATAGGCCCGGAACCGATAATCATTACTTTTTTGATATCATCTCGCTTCGGCATATAGTTGTACCTTTCTCATTGTGGAATTAATTCATACTTACTATTTGACCGGCTGAATACCGTGTTTTTCCGAAAAAATTAAAGAATACTGTAGTACTGAAACCAGAGTATAATAGGAGCGCAAACGAAGAGTCAAGGGAATACCTCGGCTGCAGGAAGGGCACAAATGCACCGGCATACTGCTTCTCGATACCCTGCCCCCCTCTGTCTCGCGTGACACATCCTGCGCTTCGACGAAATCCTATCCCTGAAGGTCAGAAGTGCAACGGGGGCATCGTGTTGCCTTAAGAGGAATCACGGAAATGCAAAACGGACATTCTTTAGTCGCCGGAGCGGCCGGAGGAGCTTCTTCTTTCCTTTTAAGCCTGTTCACATTCCTGATCACGAGAAAGACAGAAAAGGCCACGATAAGAAAGCTTATCACCGTATTGATGAATAATCCGTAATTTACGGTAACCGCTTCTGCTGCCTTAGCAGCAGCGACTGTTTCATAGGGACCTGCCACATTTCCTTCCTTAATGACCAAAAAGAGGTTGGCAAAATCGACATTGCCCAGCAGAATCCCTATGGGCGGCATCATGATGTCGGACACGAGAGAATTCACAATCGTGCCAAAGGCCGCACCGATTATGATACCGACAGCCATATCAACAACATTTCCCCGCATCGCAAATTCCTTGAATTCCTTCAGCATTGCGTGACCTCCTTTGTTGCGTAGTGAATATTGCTCTGTAGCCCTTGTCCTCAAACAGACGTTTTACCTATAGCACATAATACCTTCCGGGTCAAATGGATCCCTGTCAGCATGATGACTGCTGCCCGAAAGGGATGAAATAGCTGCCTTATCGCCTTGTAAAATGCATCTCCGAGATGGTATTCTTAATCTGTGTTATCATCCTTTCTTCAGAAACCAAGCAGGTATATCAACAGGGAGATTAATGCGGTTTACCGGGACGCATCCGTAAAAGTCGCGCTCGCCTTCCCTGACCTGTACGAGATAGGGATGTCCCACCTTGGGCTGAAAATACTGTACAAAATCATCAATGATCTTCCCTATGCATCAGCCGAACGAGTCTTTTCCCCATGGACCGATATGGAAGCCCTCATGAAGAAAAACGGTTCCCTCCTGTCGTCTCTGGAAACACACCGTCCGTTAAAGGATTTTGATATCGCCGGATTCAGCCTTCAGTATGAACTGTCGTATCCCACCGTACTGAACATGCTTCACTTGGGAGGAATTCCTGTCCGATCAGAAGACCGTCTGAATGCGTCATCAGGCAGCCCGTATCCGCTGATCATTGCCGGAGGTCCATGCACTGTCAACCCGCTGCCTCTCGCTCAGTTTGTCGATGCCTTCCTGGTCGGCGACGGCGAAGAGGCCATAGGAGAGATACTGAATCAATTCCATACATGGAAGACAGAAGGGGACAGGAAGAGGGAGTCGCTGCTTCTGGCGCTTTCCCGTATCGAAGGAGTCTTTGTCCCGCTTGTGCACTGTACAGCGGACACGCACCATAACACCGCCCTCTCGGATTCTCTGCCGCTGAACATCAGGAGGCGCATCCTGGGTTCACTCGATGATGCTCCATATCCGGATGCACCGATAGTGCCATTTGCGCCAATCGTGCATGACCGGATAAACATAGAAATTGCAAGGGGTTGTTCCATGGGCTGCCGGTTTTGCCAGGCAGGCATGATCTACCGTCCGGTTCGCGAAAGGAGCCCTGAAAAGGCGCTTGAGCTTGCAGGAAGGTCTCTGAAAAATACCGGCTATGAGGAAGTGTCCTTCACCTCGCTGAGTGCCGGCGACTACAGATGTCTTCTCCCGCTCGTGACAGCCTTCAACAAACGGTTCGCAAGGGACAGGATCGCCCTTTCTTTACCCTCTCTCAGGGTTGCATCCCTGAACAGCGATCTCCTGAAAGAGATCCGTTCAGTCAGAAAAACCGGATTTACCATAGCACCCGAGGCGGGAACCGAAAGACTCAGAAGGGTAATCAACAAGGATTTCTCCGAAAAGGAGTACGAACAGGCGCTCCTGACATTATTCGAGGAAGGCTGGCTTAATCTCAAACTGTATTTCATGATCGGGCTTCCGACAGAAACCGATGAAGATATCGAAGCGATTCCGGGAATGGCCATGAAGGCGCTGAAAATCGCCAAAAAGTATACGAAAAGATTCGTCAATATCACGATTGGCGTTTCTCCCTTTGCACCAAAAGCACATACGCCATTCCAGTGGCGCGGTCAAAGCGCACCTGAAGAGCTGAAAAGAAAGAAGTTCCACATAAAAAACCGCCTGACGAAAAAAGGATTCAATGTCAAAGGCCACAATATAGAGATGAGCCTTCTTGAGGCGGCCTTCTCGCGCGGCGACCTGAAACTCGCTGAGTTGATAGAGAAGGCATGGTCTCTCGGATGCCGTCTCGACGGCTGGACAGATATCTTTGACTACGGGAAATGGCAGGCTGCAATGGATGCCACAGGGATCAACGCTGCGGATTATGCCGCACGGACCTACGGGTATTCAGACCACCTCCCGTGGGAAATAATCAATACCGGGGTTGCCAAGGATTTCCTCTGGAAAGAATACCAGCATGCGCTCTCAGGGGAAATCTCTCCGGACTGCAGAAAGACCTGTCATAATTGCGGCATCGGATGTAAACATGCATCTGTCCATGAGCAGGCAGCGGGCAGCAGGCAGTCTGTACCTGACCTCAGGTCCCCCGTACACAATCCCGCTGCCAGGCAGTTCAAGCCGGTGACCATACGGGCCGAATTTGCCAAAACAGGCCGCCTGAGGTTTCTCTCGCACCTTGAGCTGGTTACGCTTCTGCACAGGGCTATGCGAAGGGCCGCGTTTCCCCTTGAGTATTCAAAGGGTTTCCATCCCTCGCCAAAGGTTTCCTTCGGCCCTCCTCTCGGTGTCGGGGTATCCGGTCTGGCGGAATATTTTGACATGGAGGTCACGCCTCCATTTAACCTCTCCGAGAACCTGATAAGACTGAATACTCTGCTCCCTGAAGGCATCCGCGTACATTTCTTTGCCGCGGTACCGGCCGGGGGGGAATCCCTGAACAGTTTTATCACCAGATATCACTATGAAATCAGGGGAGGGTCTTCAGACAGTGTCCGGGGCTTTTTGGCAGAGAGAGAAGTTTTGGTGCAGAGGGAAAAAGCCCTCATCGATGTCAGGAACATGGTGGAAGAAGCCCGGTTCCCCGATGAGGAGACTACACGGCTGATTCTGGTCGATCAGGGCGACAAAAAGGTAAGGCTGGGAGAGATTCTGCCTTTGATATTTGCCGCACCTGTCGAAGATCTTGATATTACGAGGATTGCCCTCTTCGGATGGAAGAGCGGCTGGGTAAAACCCCTAGAGCGGAGTTTACAGTGGACAGCGAAATACTGATTAACGCAACGCGGGATGAAATCAGGGTAGGACTGCTTGAAGGAGGCCAGGTCGTTGAGTTCTACGTTGAGAGGAAACGGGATGCAAGCCTTGTCGGCAACATTTACAAGAGCAAGGTAGTCAAGATCCTGCCGGGAATGCAGTCTGCCTTTGTGGATATAGGCCTTGAAAAGGCGGCATTCCTGTATGTTACAGACATTCATGCCGGCCTCGAGGAATTTGCGCCGTTTCTTGATGAAGAAGAGAAGGTAAATTCCATTGAACTTGTCACAAAAAAAGGGAAGCCTGATCTGACCATCGAAGAGCTCATCCAGGAAGGACAGGAAATCCTTGTACAGGTTTCAAAAGACCCGATTGGCAGCAAAGGCGCCCGCGTCACCTCATACGTTACCATGCCGGGGAGGTATCTCGTGCTCATGCCGAATGTCGAGCATATCGGGATTTCAAGGAGAATATCGGACGAAACTGAACGGAACCGGCTCCGCACCATCGTCGAGAATATAAAACCAAAAGGGTTCGGTCTGATTATAAGGACAGCGAGTGAAGGTTCAGGTGAAACAGACCTCCTGAAAGACCTCGATTTTCTTCTCCTGCTCTGGGACAACGTGCAGAAAAAAAAGGACAGGGTATCTGCGCCAACCCTGCTTTACAGCGATCTTGACCTTGTCTTCAGAAGCGTCAGAGACCTCATGGTGCAGGATGTGAAGAGGCTTGTCGTTGACTCATCAGATGAGTACGAACGAATCAAGGATTTCGTCAGGACATACTTTGAAAAACTCTCAGGAAAAATAGAGCTTTACGAGGGCACAGAGCCGATGTTTGATGCCTTTGGAATCGAGTTCGACATTTCACGGGCCCTCGGCAGAAAGGTCTGGCTGAAATCAGGCGGGTACATTGTCATTGACCAGACCGAGGCGATGACGGTAATCGACGTCAATACCGGCAAGTTTGTCGGTAAAGAGGAACTCGAGGACACCATACTCAAGACCAATCTTGAGGCAGTCAAGGAGATCGCGTACCAGATCCGGCTCAGGAACCTCGGAGGAATTATCATCGTCGATTTCATTGACATGGAACGATATGAGAACCGGGACAGGGTCTTCAACGCATTTGTCGAGGCGATGAAAAAAGACCGGGCAAAAAATACCATATCCCATATCTCTGAGCTGGGCTTGATCCAGATGACCCGGAAACGGGTCAGAGAGAGCCTCGGCAGAACACTCTGCGAGACCTGCCCGTATTGTGAGGGAAAAGGCTTTGTGAAATCGCCGAGGACCCTGTGCTACGAAATCTTCAGAAAAATCACCCGTCTCGCCCGACACGGAGGGGAAAGAATCATAGTGACTGCGCATCCTTCAGTTGCTGAACTGTTGTCTGACGAAGAACGCACAGGTGTCGAAGACATTGAACATAGATACAATGTGAAGGTTACGATACGGGAAAGCCGGAATTTTCATCAGGAAAATTACGAAGTAACCGTCTTATAAACACGTCGTCACCAAATTACGCTTCTGAACATCATGCACTGATCCCATGACAGATTCCAAACTGGCCAGGCTTATTGAACTTCTGAAAGATATGGAAAGCGCCGTACTCGCGTTTTCTGGAGGGGCAGACAGCTCTTTTCTCCTGAAAACACTACACCTCTCCGGCATCCGTGCCCTTGCAGTCACGGCAGATTCGGAGCTCACTCCCCGCAGCGACCTGCTGATTGCAGGAAACCTGGCAAAGGATTTCGGCATCGAACACAGGATTATTCAGACACAGGAACTTGCGACTGAGGATTTCGTCAGGAACACACTGGAGAGATGCTATATCTGCAAAAAGGAACGGTGCAGAATACTCTCTGATATCGCTTCCTCCGGACACTACCGGTTTGTCCTTGACGGCAGCAATGCCGACGATGCGGACGATTACAGACCGGGGAAGAGAGCTGCAGCGGAATACCACGTCAGGAGTCCTCTGGAAGAAGCGGGCTTCACAAAAAAAGAGATCCGGGATCTTTCAAGACAGCTTGGTTTGTCAACCTGGAATAAACCGTCTTCTCCCTGCCTCGCCACAAGATTTCCGTATGGCCGGCGCATTACGGGAAGTGCCCTGCGGAGGGTTGCGGCAGCAGAAGCATTCCTCAGCACTTTCGGGTTCAGCGAAATACGGGTCAGGGACTACGGGGACATGGCAAGAATAGAGGTTGATGCAGACAAGATTGAACGCCTGCTGACAGCGGACTCCCGGAACCTTATTTTAGAGACTCTCAGGGCCATGGGCTATCTTTTCGTTTCCCTTGACCTCGAGGGATACACGAGCGGGAGTATGAACCGGGTCTTACGAAAAGAATGATTTCCTTATTCTTCCACCACCGCCTGTCTGATCGTGTTTTTACCTTCCTGTTTGGCCCCGTACATCTCGGCATCCGCCCTGTTTATCAGTTCATCCACATGTAATGGCGGTCTGTTAAAGGTAACCACGCCGAAGCTGAATGTCGCCGGCCACTGGTTTTTCTTCATGACATCAAGAAGGTTCCTCTGGACTTTCAGGATGACTGTTCCGGCTGCCTCCTGCCCCGTCTCCGGGAGCAGTACAGAAAATTCGTCACCGCCGAGCCGCGCAACGATATCTGTCGCACGGATGCTTTTTTGCAGAGTATCTGCTGCTGCCTTTAAGACCGAATCACCTGTTTGGTGTCCCTGGTTGTCATTGATGGACTTCAGGTTATCACAGTCAAGATATGCGATCGTAACTGGGTAGCCATATCTTCTGCATCTGTTGATCTCGATGCCGGCATACTCGAAAAAGGCCTGCCTGTTTGCGATGCCTGTCAGAAAGTCTTTTCTGGCAAATGTCCTTTCCCTTTCCAGATTCGTTTTAAGGGCTGCCACGATATTGACAAGAATGAGAAAGACCGAAAGCCTGAAAATTCCATTCAGATACGGACTGAAGGAATAGGTAAAATTCCTCCCCATCAGTACATCGGCTGCAAGCCAGGCAAGGGCGCTCAGAACAGATAAAATAATGCCCGCGGGTTTTCCCACAAACCAGGCAACAAGAAATATCGGGAGCATGAAAAACAGCGACAGAGCGAACTCAGGGCCTGTTGCATAACGGATCACCGCGACAACCAGGACCATCACTATGCCCAGAGATAAGAGAAACGTCCGGGATTGTCTGCTCAGAAATTCAATGACTCTCCACACAGCCTCTCCCCTGTTATTACTATTTTACATAATTTTCCTTCCCCTTCAAAGTGATCGCTGCGCACACGGCAGCAGGCAATCTGGAAAGAAAAAGAGGGGCACAGTTATAATGCATATATGGACAGTACAAAATATCTGCAAGAACTTTCCAAATGCGTGAAATGCGGAAGCTGCAAGGCAACATGTCCAACCTACGGAGAAGACTCCACAGAGACGATGGTTGCACGGGGAAGGCTTGCCCTGCTCTGGGCGCTCTCTGCAGGGCGGATCCAGCCGTCTCCTGCGCTCAATGAGCGGATTTTCAGCTGTACGTTATGCGGTGCCTGTACCGGCCACTGCCCGCCCGGAGTCGATATCAAAGAAGTAATGTATCATGGCAGACACCTGCTGAAAAAGACCGACAGGAAGAGAAGGCATGTGCGGTTTTTCACACATTTCTGGACAAGGCAGCCGAAACTGAGCTTCAGGCTTTTGCATATGTCCCAGCATTTTTTGCTCCCGTACCTTCACAGAAAGGGCTTCCTTCCTTTTACGCCCGAACTGCCTGAACGCCAGCTGAAAGATTCTTCGCATGTCTTTACTGTCCCGAAAAAGAAAGGAAGGGTTGCCGTATTCACCGGATGTGCGGTCAATTTCCTTTATCCTTCTCTGGGAGAGTCGCTCATCAATGTCCTGCACAACACCGGATACGAGGTGATACTGCCGGCAGGCGAGGTCTGCTGCGGAGCTCCCCTCCGTACCCTTGGTCTCGAGGAACAGGCACGAGGTCTTGCTGAAAAAAATGCCTCGATCTTCAACAAGCTCAATGTTGACGCTGTCCTGAGCCTCTGTCCATCCTGTACACAGTCATTGAAGATTGACTACCCCAAAATCATCGGGCAGGGGGTCGAGAAAGCTATGGATATCTCAGCCTTCTTTGTGGAGGCACTTGATTTTGCCCGCCTCGATCCTCCTTACACGCGTGTGGTATATCACGACCCCTGCCATCTGAAATATGGGCTGGGCCTTCTGAAAGAGCCGAGAAAGGTCCTGACCGGCATGGGCACAGACCTTCTGCCTGCCGACGGAGACAGGTGCTGCGGGTTCGCAGGCGTATTCTGCCTTACCAACAGGGAAATTTCTCAGGGACTCCTCCTGAAATGTGCCAGTGACTATGTTGCAGCAGACGCAGACGCTATCGTCACTTCATGCCCGGGATGTATTATCCAGCTTTCAAAGGAAGTCCGTAATAAACCTGTGGTGCATCTTATCGAAATGCTTGAAGAAGCGCTGCTGCCGCACACCTGACTTGCTCAGCCTTCCCGGTATCTCATGAAATTCCTCATGCTTTCCACCGCTGTCACTTTCAAAAAACCCGTCACCGGCACTGCAAGGAGCATCCCGAGTATGCCGAACAGTTTTCCCCCGACAAGAACGGAAAGCAGCACGGTGAGCGGATGCATATGAACACTCTTGGCAACGACCACAGGCTGGACTACTGCATCATCAATCAGCTTTATGATGGCGAAGGCGACCATTACGTAAAACGCCTGCTCAAAATTCCCTGTCTGCAGGACGGAAACGATAACCGCAAGCACCGCGCCGGTGATAGGTCCGAAATACGGCACAAGGTTGGCAAGTCCGGCAAAAATTCCTATCATGAGGAAATATTTGAGGCCTATCAGCCACATCGCAAATGTTGAGAATATCCCTACCACAGTTGCATCAATCAGCTGGCCTCTGAGATAATTCCCGACCTGGTTATTCAATTTATGCAATAAATAGAGCGTGAACTCAAAGTACCTGTTCGGCATAAGACTGACAAAGGACCTCTTGAATTCCCGTCCGTCCTTCATCAGAAAAAAAACGATAAAGGGGATCAGGATCATGCTGGTAATAACTGAAGCGGCATCCAGAAAGTGGCTGACAATCCAGTCTCCCAGGCTGGCCATGCTGTTTTCCAGTCTGCTTACGAGGTGTAATTCCGTGACACCGAGGAACGAGAGGTGCGAGACTAGGAAGTCTTCAAGCCCGGATACTATCACGCCGGCCTTTTCAGGATGAAGTCCGCTCTGCAGGGATGATATTTGCGTGGAAAGGGAAGGCAAGAACACCGAATATGAAACACCGGCAAGCGCAAAAAAACCGCAAAATATCGCAACCGTTGCTGACGCCCGGCTCATCCCGCGCGATTCAAGAAAATTGGCAAAGGGATCCATGACATAGGCGAGCAGGGCAGAGATTATCACGAGTTTCACGATGTGCGAGACTGCTGCAAGAAATACCATCGCCACTGAGGCAATCCCGAGGACAAAAGCAATTTTTATGAATTGACCGGTCCTGTTCTGCATCGGTGTCTTCAGGCTACTGGTTCACGTTCAGCTGGGTCATGCACTTTAGGTCCCGCACCTGTTCATTGGTTTTCTTCAAACGTTCCCCGATTGTCCATGCCAGCCTGAACAGTATCTTTGAACCGAGCCTCGGGTTGCGTTCGATAAGGGAGAGAAGTTCCGGCTTGAAAAAACACAATATCCGGCATGGTGTCATGGCCCTTGCGGTTGCACTTCTCGGTGCATCATCAAGAAGCGCCAGTTCACCGAAAAAATCCCCCTCACCGAGTTCAGCGAGGCTATGCTGTTCCGGTTCGCATATGATCCCGACATTTCCCTCGATGATAATGTACATTCCGAGCCCGACATCATCCTGATGAAAGATGGTCTCATGCGCCCGGTATTCTCTTTGATGCATAATGCGCGTGAGCGTTTTCATTTCCCGGGTACTGATACCCTGAAATATCGGTATCCTGGAGAGAATACTGTCTATCCTGTCAACTTGTTTCTGCCCCCTGAAGATGTTGTCCCAGAACTTGCTCATAGAAGATAGCCTGCCTTTACTTTACTGATATGCCCTGATTTTGTCTAATGCCGCCTCAGCGGCCTGCTGAACATACGGGTCATTGTCCGTATCAGCAACCTGCCGAAGAAACACCTCTGCTTCAGAATTGCCAATATTTCCAAGGGCCTTTATTGCGCTGAACCTTATCGCAAAATTCTTGTCTCTCAGTTCAGGAATAAGATAGGGCACTGCACGCGAATCACCGATCTTTCCAAGCGACTGGATGGCAGCCTCCCGAACCAGAAGATTGTCAAGGCCAAGCGCCTCAATAAGAGAGTCCACTGCCCGTGACCCCTTATTAAACTCCTGTCCAAGCGCTATTGCCGTGTTCCATTTCATTGCAGGGCATTCTTCATTCAGGAAAGGGTTGTTAAAAACGGTCACCAGCTTGTCCGAAACCTTCTGATCCGGTATGGTTCCTAACAGACGGATCGCCCTTATCTTGATCTTCCAGTTTTCAGCCTTGGTAAACACAAAGTCCAGCAACGCATCAACCGCTTTCTGGTCTTTCACTCTGCCAAGGGCCTCCACAGCTGATGCCTGCTCCAGGGTATCTTTGCTTTTGAGGCGAACGATCAGGTCGTCACTGGTTGCAGACATTGCATGTTCCGCAGGGAAAAACACCGCAAGCATTGCGGTGATACCCCACATATATATTCTCCTCATTATGCTCGCTCGCTCCATATGCGCTTTTTTGTCCTCCAAAATAGTGTGTATATAGTATAATGAAAATGTAAGATCTTTTTGAATTATTTCGATAATTTTTCGAAGGGGGCGCCATGAAATTCTTCATCGACACCGCAAATATTGACGAGATCAGAAAAGCCTGGGACCTCGGGCTTATCGACGGGGTGACCACCAATCCCTCCCTGATCGCAAAAGAAGGAACATCTCCTGTACCTCTGCTGAAGGAAATCTGTGGCATTGTGCAAGGACCTGTCAGTGCCGAGGTTGTGAGCATGAACGCTGATGCGATGGTCAGGGAAGCAGAAACCCTTTCCTCAATTCATCAGAATATCGTCGTGAAAATACCGATGATGGAAGAAGGGCTCAAGGCGGTGAAGCGTCTTGCAGAGGCCGGCATCAAAACAAACGTTACTCTCGTGTTTTCATCAAGCCAGGCGATACTCGCTGCAAAGGCAGGGGCAACATTCGTCAGCCCGTTTGTCGGCAGGCTGGATGATATCAGTCACTTCGGGATGGACATTGTCAGCGATATTATGGCGATATACGAGAATTATCTGTTCGAGACCGAGGTAATCGTCGCAAGCATCAGGAACCCGCTGCACGTTGTCGAGGCAGCAAGAATCGGCGCACATATCGCGACAATCCCTTATTCTGTTATACTACAGCTGATCAAGCACCCTCTCACGGATATCGGGATCGAGAAGTTTCTGAAGGACTGGGAGAAGGTGCCGAAAAAGAAGTAGTAACAGGCTGTTTCGTCCACAGTTCCTGAGAAAAGGAACTTTGACCACAGAAAACTATATGTGAAGAACTGGGGTTCTTCACGCACAAGGAGTTTATAGAATGCCGATATTTGAATATACCTGCCGCATCTGCAGTGAAGACTTTGAAAAGCTTGTCTTTGGCAGCCAGGAAGTCTGCTGCCCCAAATGCAGCTCAACAGAGGTAAAAAAGAAATTTTCCGTCTTTTGTTCGACCGGGACAGACCGTCCCCTTGCCGGAACCGCTGCATCAGGCTGCACGTCCTGCAGCAAGACATCCTGCAGTACCTGCAAATAGCAGTCGTCTAAGGAAACTGTCTTTCCTCTGTCAGGATTATTGAATTTACTCTGGCTGGCTGAACGGATTCGATCTCAGTATCCGGGAAAGTTTCAGAGGCTTTCCTTCAAGCACAAACACCGCAATCCCTCTGTCGTCCCTTGTTTTCCCACCTGCTCTCCATGTCCCCTTCCAGGAAACAGTAAGAGATACCGCCGAATCCTCTATCTGAACCCAGGTAGGCGTAAACACAAGTTCAGCGTTGTCGAAGTTTATTAAGGCTCCAAGAAGTTCCCGGTATCCTTCATCGGTAGCATTTTCTCTAAGACTCTCCCGATCGTTGCTGAGATAGGCCTTTTTCAGGGTTTCTGTGATGGCAAAGGCTTCCTGCGCCAGTTTCGATTCCTGTGAGACCGGCTTGACTTCCTTCTTTCCGCAGGACGCCAGGAAGAACATTGCTGCAAGCATCAGAACACTATATCCGGATGTTTTGAGCACCTTATATATCAATGTTTCTCGCCTCAAGCGCATGTGTGGTAATAAAATCCTTTCTGGGCTCAACCTGGTCGCCCATAAGTACGGTGAAAATATTGTCTGCCTCCACAGAGTCCTGCACCGTCACCTGCAGGAGGGTCCGTTTTTCAGGATCCATGGTCGTCTCCCAGAGCTGATGGGGATTCATCTCTCCCAGTCCCTTGTACCTCTGGATATTCAGTCCTTTCTTTGCGATCGCGAGGACAAACTCAAGCAGTCCCTTGCTTGTAGCTATTTCTTTCACCCCGTCCTTTATCTGAACCCTGTATGGAACTTCCCCGAGATCCCGTATAATGCTGTACAGGTTTTCGAGTTCCCTGAACTCCGGAGAGGCAATGAAATTCGTATCCAGATTAAGCTTGTAATATTTTCTCCTGATCTCAACCCCATACGTCTGATGTTCCTCATCGAACAGGATATCCCCGATAATCATTTCCTGATCCTTCGCCTTCATCATTTCGAGGATCTCTACGAACCTTTTTCTGTCTTTCAGCGTTTCCCTGTTCATTCCCGACGAGAGAATAAAATTCAGGAGATAGGGATCTTTTCTCCTTCTTTCAAACCAGTCGGTCAGTCGTTCGAATTTATACAGCCTCTTCAGGTACGGAATTAACGCCTTTCCCTTTACCATCTGCCCCTTGAACGGCATCTCAATATCCTCTGCAGCGAGTTCGAAGAGCATGTTCAGCATTTCTGCCTCATTTTGTATGTATTTTTCCGTCCTGCCTTTCTTCACCTTAAACAGGGGGGGCTGTGCGATGTAGAGATACCCCTGTTCGATAATCTGGGGCATCTGCCTGTAAAAAAAGGTCAGGAGCAGGGTCCGTATATGCGCACCGTCAACATCGGCATCAGTCATGAGGATGATTTTATGATATCTCGTCCTCGCGATATCAAAATCCTCAGGTCCTATACTTGTGCCAAGAGCGGTGATCAGGATCTTGATCTCTTCTGAGCTGAGCATCTTGTCAAACCGGGCTTTCTCGACATTCAGGATCTTTCCCCTGAGCGGCAGAATCGCCTGTATGCGCCTGTCGCGTCCCTGTTTTGCAGAACCACCGGCAGAATCTCCTTCCACAATAAACAATTCGCTCAGTGCTGCGTCCTTCTCGGAACAGTCGGCAAGCTTTCCCGGAAGTCCGGTATCTTCAAGGGCTCCCTTTCTTCTGGTGAGTTCCCTTGCCTTGCGCGCTGCTTCCCGCGCACGTGCGGCCTGAAGCGCCTTGTCAACAATCTTTCTTGTGACGGAAGGATTTTCCTCCAGATAGGTGCCAAGGGTTTCGTTCACGATGGATTCCACGATGCCTTTTACTTCACTGTTTCCTAGCTTCATCTTTGTCTGGCCCTCAAACTGGGGATTCATGAGCTTGACATTGATGACCGCGGTCAGTCCTTCCCTGATATCGTCACCGGACAGCACATCTTTTCCGTTTTTCAGCAGGCCGGAGGAGCTCGCATAGCTGTTTACTGTCCGGGTAAGCGCAGACTTGAACCCGACGAGATGGGTACCGCCCTCCTTGGTATTGATATTGTTCGCAAAGGTATAAATGGTTTCTGAATAGCCGTCATTGTACTGGAGGGCTATCTCAACAATGATGTCTCCCTTCTCCCCCGAGATATAGACCGGCTTGGGATGTATGGGTGTCTTGTTTTTGTTGAGGTGTTCCACGAACGAAATGATACCGCCGCTGTAATGGAATACCTGTTTCTTTTCGAGCCTCTCATCGGACAGGGATATCTTCAGGCCCCCGTTGAGAAAAGCAAGTTCCCTGAGTCTCTGCGACAGGATATCCCAGCTGAAGTCCAGTATCTCAAAGATCTCGGCATCCGGCTTGAACGTGATCTTTGTCCCTCTGCCTTTTGTCTTTCCCACTACTGCAAGCGGGTCTTTCGGTATTCCCTTATGATAATGCTGCTGATAGACGGTACCGTTCTGCTTTATCTCCACGTCAAGCCATTCTGAAAGGGCGTTCACGACAGAGACGCCCACACCATGCAACCCTCCTGAAATCCTGTACGCCTTTGACCCGAATTTTCCGCCTGCGTGAAGCTCTGTTAACACGACCTCCGCTGCGGAACGGCCTTCGTCAGGATGGATTTCTGTGGGGATACCTCTCCCGTCATCGATAACCGTACAGCTTCCGTCAAGGTGAATGACCACCTCGATATTTCTGCAATGGCCTGCGAGGCTTTCATCCACACTGTTGTCAACGACCTCGTACACGAGGTGATGCAGGCCTTCTATTCCTGTTGTGCCGATATACATTGCCGGCCTTTTCCTGACAGCGTCCAGGCCTTTCAGTATCTTTATATCGTCAGCAGTATATGATTCCTGTTTTGTCTTTTCTTCCATCTACCCTCTTTCTATTATATTCTCATTGGCATAATTACGCATTTGTAATCCGCGTTTCCGTCCTCTTTCATAAGGACCGGGCTTAAGGTATCCTGCAGCTCAACCAACACCTTATCAGCATTCATTGCGCCAAGCACATCAAGCACATACCGCGCGTTAAACCCGAGGGACATGCTGTCCCCCTTGTATTCTATCGCTACTTCTTCCTTGGCCTCACCGAGATCGGGGCTTGAGGAGGAGACCGTGAGCCTGTCTTCCTGAAGGTCAAACTTCACCGCACTCGCCCTCTCCTTTGACATGATCGAAACCCTGCGAAGCACTTTAATGAACGACTCCCGGTTGATATACATCTTCTTTTCATTCGACGAAGGGATGACATTCTCATAATTCGGGTATGATCCGTCAATAAGCCTTGTCAGAAACTGAATATTCCTGATAGAGAACAGAAGATGCTTTTCCCCGATCGCGATCTTCACTCCTTCTGCTTCCTTCTCCTCGCCGGATGCAGGAAGAAACCTCCTCAGCTCTGCAACCGCTTTGCGGGGTATGATTATTTTCTTTTCTTCCTTCAGGTCCTGATCCATCTGCCGCAGGATAAGCGCAAGCCTGTGACCGTCCGTTCCAACCACAATAAGGGTTTTCGTCTGTGGTTGCGTATGGAACAAAAGCCCGTTCAGGGTATATCTGGTATCGCTCTCTCCCGCAGAGTAAAGGGTCTTTTCTATCATTTCGAGAAGGGTCCCTGCGTCAACAGTTATTTCTTCAACAGCGTCACCGCCCAGGGTTGCCGGCCAGACAGGAAAATCTGCATGGGGCAGACAGGCCAGCCTGAAATCACTCGCGCCTGCCCTGACCTTAAGCCACTGTTCATCGACAGCCTCGAATGAAAGGTCCCCCTCCACTTCCCTGACTATCTCGAAGAGTTTTCGTGCAGGAATGCAAATCTTTCCTTCCCTTTCGACAGTGACTTCGAGCGGCTCCTTCAGCGCAGTCTCGATGTCGGTCGCTGTTATATGTGAGCCCTTCTTTCCCGCATTGAGAAGAAAATGGCTGAGTATCGGCATGGTGTTTTTCTTTTCAACGATATTCTGGATATTCGCAAGTTTCCCCAGCATTTCATCTTTTGATACACTGATCTTCATAATCACTCCCTCCTCTGAAAAACATTCCCTTTGTACTAACCCTTTATCTTGCGCAAAAGACTTTCGATAATTTTGTTGAATGCCTCATCCTTTGCTCGTTTTTCCTCAATCTGTTTACATGCATAAATGACTGTAGCATGGTCTTTCCCGCCGAAATTCTTCCCTATGTCATTCAGGGAAAGGCTTGTGAGCTGTTTGCTCAGATACATCGCAACCTGTCGCGGAAGGGCAACTTCCTTTGTCCTTTTCTTTGCTTTCATATCAGACAGTTTCAGGGCAAAATGCTCGCATACGGTTTTCTGGATGTGTTCTGTGGTCACCGGTCTTTCATCTTCCTCGATAAGATCCTGCAGAATACTTTTTGCCATATCCTTCGTGACAGGCCTTCCGGTCAGGGATGACTGCGCACCCAAGCGGATGAGACAGCCTTCCAGTTCACGGATATTCGATTTGACTTTCGAAGCCAGATAATAGGTCACGTCTTCAGGCAGGGTGATTCTCTCCATTTCCGCCTTTTTCTGCAATATTGCCACCTTTGTTTCCAGCTCAGGCGGCTGGATATCCGCGATCAGTCCCATACTGAACCTTGACCTGAGCCTGTCTGTCACCGCACCTATTTCCTTCGGAGGTCTGTCACTTGAAATCACGATCTGTTTCTGTTTCTCATAAATCGCATTGAATGTATGGAAGAACTCTTCCTGGGTCTGGGTCTTGTTTGCGATGAAGTGGATATCGTCAAGCAGCAGAAGGTCAATATTCCGGTATTTCTGTTTCAGTTCCCCCATCTTTTCATGCCGTATCGCCGATACAACCTCATTCGTAAACTGCTCGGCGGATACATAAATCACGGAAATGTCCGGACTTTTGTCGATAACGGCATTCCCGATCGCGGTTATCAGATGCGTCTTCCCCAGCCCCACACCACCGTAAATGAAAAAAGGGTTGTAGACCTTGCCGGGGGCATTTGCAACGGCTTTGGCTGCAGCATGTGCAAACTCATTGCTCGGTCCGGTGATAAAATTCTCGAATGTATATTTGGGATTAAGATAAATTCCCCTGCTCGCCAGTTTCTGCCTCCGGTTTTCCAGCCTCATGTCCATTTTTTTGACATCGGGGTCTATTTTTTCGGCAATCCTGTATCGTATCGTAACCGGATATCCGGTGATGTTCCCGACTGTTTCTGCCACGACCTCCGGATAGTTTTCCTCGATCCAGTCTTTGAAAAACTTGTTCGGAATCTCAAGGGTGACTGACTGTTCCTTCAACTGAGAGAGTTTAATCGGCCTGAACCAGAGGTCACTGATACTGCTGCCCACCTTCTCTTCTATCTGAGACAGACTTTTATTCCAGACTTCTTCTAATGTCATTTTCGTAGTAATCCATTAACATTTTATTAACAGTATGTCAGTAACTTTTCGGGGAGGTGTAACATTATATCCAAATACTGACAGGTAAGACAAGAATTTATGTTATAAATTTGTTTAATATCCGGTTAATCAGCAGTCACCGGGAATAAGTTGAAATCCAGGTTCTCTTATTCACCCTTTTATGCACATGTCAAAATCCTTCTGCCCTTTACCCTATTCCTGCTTGCTGACATATGAACAGTCTCTACTATGATTACTACTATATCTTTTAAGAATATTTAATAGTAGAAGAAGATAGCGCCAAGCGCTTATTTTTTTCTCAGGAATGCCTTAATAAAGGCATCGATATCTCCCTCAAGTACCGCATCAACGTTTCCTGTCTCGACATCCGTGCGATGGTCTTTTACAACCCTGTAAGGCTGAAGGATATACGAGCGTATCTGACTTCCCCAGGCTATTCCCTTCTTGTCTCCTACAAAATTTTCTATCTTTTTTTCCTGTTCCTTCAGTTTGAGATCATACAGCCGGGCCTTCAGTATCTTCATGGCGATAGACTTGTTTTTATGCTGGGAGCGCTCGTTCTGGCAGCTTACCACAAGACCGGTTGGGATGTGGGTCAGCCTGACCGCCGAGGAAGTCTTGTTGACATGCTGCCCCCCTGCACCCGACGCCCTGAATGTATCCATTCTGATATCGTCATCCTTCAGTTCCACATCGATTTCATCTTCGACCTCTGGATAGACAAGAGCCGCGGCAAATGAGGTGTGCCTCCTCTTCCCTGCGTCATAAGGCGATATCCTGACAAGCCTGTGGACACCTGCCTCTGATTTCAGATATCCGTACGCATAGGGACCGGTTACGGTTATTGTCGCACTTTTTATACCCGCTTCCTCCCCCATCTGCAGTTCAACAATCTGCGCAACGAATTTATGTCTTTCCGCCCACTTCAGATACATTCTCATCAGCATCTGTGCCCAATCCTGGCTTTCTGTGCCCCCGGCTCCCGGATGGATGGTAAGAATAGCATTGTTTTTGTCCATCTCGCCTGACAGGAGATGCTGAATCTCGAGCAGATCCAATTCTTCTTTGAGATCGCGTATCTCGTTTTTGAGATCGTGGAGAAACAGTTCGCCGCTCTCTTCTTCGAGTATCCCTATTGATTCCTCAAGGTAGGAGAGTTTTCCGGAAAGCGCTTCAAAATGCGTGACGATATCCTCGAGTTTTGCCTTTCTCCGGGCAAAATCCCGGGTTAGCTGAGGAGACGACCAAACCTTCTCAGAAATCAGCTCCGAAGTGATTCTTTTAATCTCTTCCTTTAGTTTGGGGAGATCAAAGATAACCTCTGAGGGATTCTGTCTTGGCCCTGAGGGTAATCAACTCTTCTTTTAATTCATCCTGTATAAGCATCGTGCCTCCTTATATGCTTTTGGTCCTGCTGAGCAGGTTTACCAGCAAGATAATAGAAAAAACTATCCACACATAAGTGAACAGGTCTCCGTATTTTGAATAAAAACTCCTTGTACTGTCGGTTTTCAGATCCGCGGTGAGGATTCCACGTTCAAAAATGCCTGTTTTTTTGAGTATCCTTCCATTGCTGTCAATAAATCCCGAGATACCGGTATTTGCAGCCCGTATAACCGGTTTTCTGTTTTCTATTGCCCTGAGCACCGCCATGCTGAAATGCTGGTAGGGACCCGTAGTCCTGCCAAACCAAGCGTCATTGGTAATGTTTACCAAAAAATCCCCGCCGTTGGAATAGAATTTTCTTACCAGCCCGGGAAATATAATCTCATAGCATATAACGGTGGCGAATTCTCCAAAAGGCGCTTCAGCCCTGACATAACGGTCACCGCGTGCATAGTCCCCGATACCGACAACAAGCTTGTTCAGGAAGAAGAGTATCTTCTGCATGGGGACATATTCGCCAAACGGGACAAGGTGTATTTTATCATAGGTATACGACACCGTTCCAGTAGTATCCAGCAGAACCGCGCTGTTTGAGAGACGATATACACCATTTTTCTTGTCCTTCACCAGCACACTCCCGAAAAGCAGCTGGGTGTTCAGCTGGGTGTGAAAATCCACAAGTCCTCTGGTATACTCCTTATCCGATCCGAAAAAGAACGGCACAGCCGTTTCAGGCCAGACCATAATTGAGGGAGACGATGAGGACGCCTGCCGGGAGAGATCCTTGTACGTTTCTATGACCGCATCCTGATATGCCGGCTCCCATTTTTTGTCCTGTTCGATGTTTCCCTGAATAATGCTCGCCCTGAACGCACTGCCGGGCCTGTCTTCGCGGAGGCGTATCTGTCCGTATATCACGGTTGATATGACGAAGAGCAAAAGAGCGGCAAAGCCGACTACAGTATACGACATGGGAAATAAGGGCATGTCCTTCGTACGTCTTTTGATAAAAAACAAATCAGCGAGAGCTCCGTTCACCGCAACCACGAGAAACGATATCCCGTAGACACCGGTGATGTCTGCAATCTGGATAATGGACAGGAATTTATACTGGGAATAGCCGATGCTTGACCACGGAAAACCGGTAAATATATAGGAACGCAAAAACTCAAGGACAACCCAAAAGGCAGGGGCGATAAGAAGGGCAGGAAGTCTCGTTTGCCTGATGGCAACCGAGAATAAAAGGCCGAACAGCCCTGTAAAGAGACTGAGATACAGGCAGAGAAGGATGACCAGCGCAATACTTGCGATTAATGACACCCCCCCATAGTGGTTGATTGAATGGTATATCCAGTACAGCGTTCCGAAGAAATACGGTACTCCCAGGAGAAAACCGGTTTTGAACGCCTCTTTCGGGTTTTTGTCATAGAGGGACAATAAAAAAGGAATGAATGCAATCCAGGCGATCATGTACAAATCAACGGACGGAAAGCAGACCGCCAGGAGGGCCCCGGAAATACAGGCGGGACCATATTTGATCAAATTTTCTACTATGACCTTGCTTAGCATCTCATATCACATCATGAAGATTGTCAATCAATACATTCTCTGACGGTATCTATTTTACCCCATATACTGAAACTTTGCTGAGGTGGCTGTCTTTCTGGTAGCAGCATCAGAACAGGGAAAAGGACTTCATGTTTCCTTCCAAGAGGTGACAAGTACGAAGTTTGACATTACATGAAGCTTCTGCTAATATGGGCTCAGCATGAGTCGAAAAACGCGCGATGCAAAACGAGAATCAGCATATGAACACACCCAAATACCTGACTTCAAGGAAGTATCCGCGGTATGATTTTACTTCTCCGGTAGAGTTTGATCTTCTGTCCCGGAGCGGCAAAAAAAGCTATCAGGGCATGTCCGTAAATCTCAGCAGAACTGGCATGGGCCTTGTCTCCCCTCTGCAGGTACAGAACGGGCAGGAAATACAGATCAGAAGCAATCTGCCCGCATATAGTCAGCGTGCGATCATCCGGTGGTCGATGAATCTCAATGATGTTCTGTGCAGAGCCGGAGCAGAGTTTGATCACCGGGAAGTAGCTGAAGACCAGAATATCGATGCGGTATTGTCATTGCTGAAAGGGCTTGATACGCTGAAGCACATGCAGCCGCAGATGAAACTCGAACATTCGCTGGGAGGATTTCTGGAAAAGCTGCAGCACAGCAACACCCAGCTCATGAAGAGAAATGAAGAATTGTCGGCAATACACCAGCTTACCCGGCATATCAACAGCAGCCTTTCTGTTGATGAGGTGATAGCCTTCGCCCTCACCGAAATCATGGAAATCATTGCACCGGATATCACCTTTTTTTATTTGCGGCAAGACAACTTACTTGTATTGAAAGATTCCCGGCAGGTATCGATGACGAACAGCCTGGAACTGCCAAAGACAAAAAATATCGGGGAGTGCCTTTGCGGTCTGGCAGCCAGGGAAGGAACGCCATATTATTCAAGGAATATCCATATAGATCCCCTGTGCACACTGGATGAATGTAAACAAGCGGGTATCCGCTCGTTTGCTGCGTTGCCGTTGCGTAAAGGAGAGCAGGTTCTGGGGGTGTTATCGTTAGCTTCTTTTCAGGAACGCGATTTCGGCAGGAGAAGGGCCTTTCTCGAAATCCTTGCCGGTCATATTGCGTTAGCCCTCCAGAACGCCTTTTTGTATAAACAAATACAGGGGCATGCGGAAAACCTGGAGACACACCTGGCGGAACGGAAAAAAACTGAGGAAGCGCTGAAACAGAGCCGGACGGAAATCCTGGAAAAAGTAAGAGAGCTTGAGAGTTTTTATGATATGGCGGTTGGCAGGGAACTCAGGATGATTGAGCTGAAGGAACAGATGGAGGAATTGAAGGAGGAGCTGAAGAGAGCGAGAAGAACGGGCAGCTAATCCCCCTGGTGCTGATTATACGTATCGCAGGCGTTTTCGCGTGTGTTTTGATATCATACCCCTGTGCATTCACATTCAAGGAGGAAATTAATATTCTCAGGAAGAAACAGCGCATTATAACTTGTTGTTGAGCATGAATCTGTAAAATTCCTGACTCAGCCAAGGAGGTTTTTCTTTTTCTTCCATTGCCGTCAATTTCCCGGCAATGAGCGTCTTTGTTTATGGGTAAGTGGCAGTATCTGTGCATTGCTCTCTGTCGCATTAACGTCGGCAGAATCATGCTGTGCTATGCCGGTTTTGCCCGTGCTGTCCGATGCCTTGAATGACTGAGTGCCACTCATGCAGTTTCTTAACACTCCCTGATAACAGTCACACGCAGAGCCCTCGGGATAGGTTTTATTAATGAACATGATACCCGCGCCCCACCAGATATCACCCCCCCTGTATTCAAGAAATGTCGGATACCACCAGATGTGACAAGGTGCGCTCATGGGCGCACAGACTTCAGGGTTTTCTTCATACTCCACCTGGTTCTTTATTGCTACGCCGGGATACATTTCTGTTCCCCAGGATAGATGATACCAGGGGTCTTCCTGCGAGGTTTTGAGTAAAGTTTGAAGGGAATTATACGAAAAGGTGTAATCAGTAAGGATATATGATGCTCTTACAAAATATCCGGCATTCAGATATGGAATGACGAAATTATTATCTGCTGCTGAAGCATATTGAGGTGTAGCAAAAGGTGAAACCTTACAATAGATGTTTTCAAGATCATGGGGATACACATCCCACGCAGGTACCCCGTTGTTATTAGTATCTACCTGGTCAATGGCTGCAGCACTCCCTGCTGGATACATAGTTCCGTTCAAACATATCTGATCCATATCGTTAAAGAAATCCATTGGCGTCGGCTCGCTTATGTCCTTAAACCCGACTACAACCGCCCCTTCTTCATTGCCAAGCCGCCCGTGGTATACAAGCCGGATAAAGACGTTTATCGCCCGGAGAGGAACAGGCTTTTTACTGAGATCAAAGGTAAGCTCAACTGTCCCGTCACTGGGAATGGAACGAATGCCGTTTTTCTCCGGAACTACTATGTAAGTTATTTCATTCTCTGCTTGGAAGGGATACTCCTCCGGGTAGTTCAGGAAGGGGTCATCAATGGCACGGCGATACCCTATCACAAGCTCGATTGTACCGTCAGTCATTTGCTCACTATTGGCAGAGGTATTTTTTGCACGAAGCGTTATTTCCGTAAACCCTGTGGCCGGGGTATCTGTCTCTGCATACACTCCGGAATCCGGAAGGGTTATCTCTATATTTCCTCTGAAGAAGTAATTCAATAGGCCTGCGGAATAGCCTACGGCTCGGGGAATGAGTAACGCTGCATAGTCATTATAAACTTTATCGTCTAATACAGGAATCCTGGGCAGTCCTGCACTGAGCAGGGGATTTTTTTGCCTCCAATAATCAAGATAATCCACAACGGCAAGCAAGTATCCCTTGCCGGAATTTGTCTCACCACAGCAATCTTTTGTGTAATATTGCCTTATGTTGGTGCCTGAGGGGCTTGCAAAAGATTTTCCAATTATTGTCGTGTCCTGAATTCTTGGATAAGGAAAATCTTGAAAATTTGCACTGATTAACCCTTCACTTACGAAATTTGCATTTGTATATTCGGAGAGCCCTATGCTACTTGATGCTGTTGCATTTGGGCTTGAACCGTTATATTGATCTGTATCAAATATCTTTGCGATTGGTATTGGGGCCAATGGATTTGGTGTAAGGGTAAGGATTGAAGGGGCAAAGGATAAAGGATTATCAAGTGCATACAAAAATTTTTGATCATCTGCTAGTCTTAATTTATCTACTGCAATTTCATAATGATACCCCACCACATGGGCATCATCCCTCGTATGAGCAGGAACACTCATATCCTGAACAAGGTGCATCAACTGTCCTATTCCCTGGAAAGCTTTACCAAAATATTTTTCTTTTTCGGCCTGAGTAGGAGCAACAACATTTTGATTTAAATCTCTTCCTGTGAGAGCTGTGTAATAATACTCTCTAACTGCCTCCCAGGAATAGTTTCCTCCAAACAGACTTCCAAAACTGCCTTGGTCCTGTGCCCATATCACCGCAGATTTTGATGTCCCTTTTAACCCTGCCTTATCCCACAATTTTAGGGGATTGTGGAAATGATTAAAGGAACGGGTATACATCGGCTCGTCTTCTTTCTTTCCGCCCCGTTTGAGCCATTCAATTACTTTCTTGTTGTCGATACTAGTGCCCAGCCCTTTAGGAAAGCCTACTTGCTGCCTTAAATAATCATTCACGCCTGACAAGGCCGCAACTTTTTCATTCAGCGCTTCATGGGTAGGTTTTTCTAATGCATAAGCTTTCATAGAAAGACCCAGTAAGACAATGAGAATAATAATTTTTCTCATCTTGCCCTCCTACGTATATGTGTTGGTTGCAATCCTATATCAATTTCTTCTTCATTCATTAACTGAATAAATTTCGGCATCTTGTCGTCTGGTATCGAGGGAGGAACACTATATAAATTTATTTTCCTTTCCTCTCTCGTCTTAAGTTTTGGCAGTTCTATAATGCCTGGCGCAAGTCTATATATTTTTTTATTTCTCTTAAACTCTGATGAATTATCTATAACATTTTCTTCAAGATGCCTCCCCGACAAACTGAGATATCCGGGTTTGAAAATAAAAAATTCTGGTTCTCTTATGTAACTTATTATCGGCAACAGATTAATCGGTGTATAGGCTGGTATCTCATATCTGCCTTCTTTGTCAGTAAGGACCTCTTTGGCTTTATAGAAATAGGTATTGTCACCTGCTGGCGTTCTATACGCCCGCTGCCATATTGCAAGCACAACTGCACCCTCAATCGGTTCTTTAGTTTCTATGTCTATAATCTTCCCCTTCCATGGACCTCCAGCAAATGCCGTAGTCGTCATAGAGGCAGCTATGAGTAATACAATCATTAATAAAAGACTAATGGTTTTCATGTTATCTCCTTGTTAAAAATTCCAAATTTTCCATAAACCATCATTGGACTTGATAAATTTGAGTTGAATTGAAAATGATGTGCCTTCTCTCGAAACTACAATTTCGTATTCCGCTATCCGATTTTCTGTAGAAATCATATTAACCTGGGCGGTATTTAGTTCATTTACAATATCTGAAAGTATCGGACTCAAAGCTGTAAATTGGTCTTTGTAAATCAAATGACTATCTGTATCAAAATTAACTACAGCTTCGTTTATATTTCCAGTTGCCAATGCCCCCCTCATCCCTTCCCACTTCTCTTTCAGCAGTCTATCCATTTGCGTCCTGTTGAGAACTATAATTCCAATCGTATCCTGATAGGATAATCCGTCAGGGCCGATGGCAGTTACTGTTAAGGAGTAAATTCCTTCGTTGATCATCTTAACCGTGTACTCCTCCGGACTTGAGGATATGATCTCAGGCTGAACAGGGCCGGTTATACTAAGACTAGATTCGTCAATACTGAATGACCCGTCAATCCTTAATGCTACTTCCAACGGGGCAATTCCTGATTCTATGTTGGATGTCATTGTTATATAATTACCTGCAGTAACGGCATTCACAATTATCGAGGTTGTTGCCGTATTCCCTGCTGTATCTATTGCCGTGATCGTTATAGTATTTGAACCTTCAGTCAACGGCACATGGTTGGCGATGAACCGATTGCCATATACGGTTGCCACCATTCCATTGACTGTCACTCCTGTCTCTTTTCCCGTATTGTTAATGATTGTGCCTCTGACTGTTACCTCGGGTCTGCTGATCATTTCACCTTCTGATGGAGAAGCTATGGATATGCTGATTGATGGCGCGACCTCTTCAATGCTTCCTTTCCCGTTGGTCAGTGTTGCGAATCTCCCTGCCCAGGCATTCCTGATATTCTCTATCCCCGCCAGTTCATTCCCGGTGAATGTCCCGGGCCTTGTTATCAGTATAAAAGCCGTCCTGAAAGATTTTTGGGATACTGATGCATCTGGTATCCTTTCTCTTTCCGCGGCAATTATATCATCTATGGTGATATATCGAGAGGTACCTGAAATCACCGCTCCAACCTCGGGCATTCTTGCAGGGTCGATACCAGGGTTGCCGATCAGAAGCATCGGTGGGACATCTGATTTATCCAGCATTCCCATCAAATAAAGATCGAGCGGACTGTAGTATGTTGCTGCTGCAACCGAGGAAAATGAGCCGTCTCCGTTGTCCCTCCAGTCATTGCCGTACATCACAGATCCGTCTGAATCAAGGAGGAAACTCCAATGGCTGCCTTCTTTTCCAAGCAAGGCAGTGCTGTTCTCGCCGCCTGAATCTTTAAATTTTACCTTCGCACCCCATCTGTGAAGCTGTTCATGGGCAAGGAGAGAGAGAGTTTCATCGAACTTCGGGTCAGCGGGGTTTGCGGCAATAGTGGCTATATTCCCCATATCAATCATTCCCTGAAGCCTGCTGTTGCTTCCAAAAAGCTTCGAATTATCGAAAATCTGCTTTCCTATTCCTTGCACGTCATTTTTCACCTCAAGATAAAATGCTTTTGCATCCGCATCCGGCATGGAGAAATCAAAATTCGAAAAGAGTATAAGAAAGTCATATGAATCCTGATGTGTCCTGAGAAATTCCTTTGCGATTTCCTGCCTTGGCAAGGCATTGACAGAGCCATCAGGGTTTTTTGCCCTGTAGTCTCCTGTCATTTCGATAACCGTAATGTTGCCATAATCCCCGACTGTAGTCGTGGCAAATTGTTTGACTAAGGAGGCATTCATTACTACAACCTGTCCTGAAGCAATAGTATTTGAAATGCGTTGAGAAGCATACCCGGTCTTGGAAAACATTGCGGTAAATTCTCCCGGTGACACATCTGCTATTGAATAGTTGCCATCTGCATCTGTACGTGCTGTCAGCGTAATATCAAGAGCATCTGTCAGTGAGACTTCTGCTGAGGATACAGGAAGTCCGGTTATGGAATCGGTAACTGTACCATTCACCATGCCTTTGAAGGTTCCCCATCCTCCGCGGACACACCGGAAAATATGTGCATTCGATTTGTCGAGGGGGACAATATCTATATTGTTGTAGACAAGCGCCTGTGTATATTCTCCTGCTGCATCCGGCTGGAGAAATGTTGTTGACGACCATGCAGCGCAATCGCCAAGGTAACAATCCGTATAGTTTTTCGATAAAAGTTCCTTGATATCAGGCAATCTCCAGTCGGTATATCCGCCCACCTCCAGTACATTGCACCAATAAAGAGCCTGATTCCAGGTTCTTGCAGAAAAATACCCATCAGTCCACATAAATCCCGTGTCCCAATCCGTTAAGGTGTCGTTGAAATTATCGGAGAAAAAACCATCCGGCAAAGCTGCACCGCGAACACACCGGACACTATTCACAGATGACTGAGCAAGAATAGCACTCGTACCATAGTCAAAACTGATAGCCTTTGCTCTGTCCAAATCGGTAGCAGATGACCAGTAGCAAGACGGCTTGGTACCGGGGAATGCCAGAAGATCTATGGAGGGATTATTCCTGCCGTAATCGACTATGGTCAGAAGTTCGAAGTACGTCGGAAGTCTCCAGTCATCATAACTGTCCAGTAAAAGATTCTCACAGTAATTCGCCGCAGCTGTCCAGGATCGTGGTATGCCGTCATCCTCTCTCTGCCAAGTGAGACCGGTATTCCTGTCGGTAACCGACACAGGGCTGTCCTCGGCATAGGAAAGCGGGTTGATCGTATAACCTCCGTCCTGTCCAAGGGCAGGTGAACACTCTGTGATATTCCCTGAGCTGTCAAAACAATCTGTTTGACCTGTGTCAGGCAAGAGATACCCGCTCAGGTACAAATCTGCTGTTCCGGTCAGGCGTATCGTAACTATTGGACGGTCTGCATCACCTGAATGTATTTGCAAAGTACCTGAAAAATATCCCTCAACAGTTGGCACAAATTTTATCCTTACAGAACATGATGTCGAAGGCGCAAGAATCTGCCAGGAGCACGCATTATAATCGGTGACCATAAACGGAGGAGACGCGGTAATTTGATTAATGGAAAGGTTTGCAGTGCCGATGTTGGACAGAGCAAGTGTGAGGGTCCTCGCTGCACCGACTGTTACTGAGCCGAAATCCAATGCTGCGGGGTTTGCAAAAAGCTCTTCCTCATCGAGCAGTCCGCTCAGGGTGACGGTGATACTGTGAGCTGCCGTCTGGCCGTATATATCTGCTGCTGTCGCGGTAATGGCATTTGCCCCTTCTTTCAGAGGGATTATCGCAGAAAACGCATTGTTCGATACAGGTACTGGTATCCCGTTTACTGAAACATTCGCATTACTGGACACGGTACCGCTAACAGTTAACCAGGAGGAATCAACTATCGCACCGTGAGGGGGTGAGGCTATTGTTACCACCAGAGGAGGGAGTGGAGGTAAGGAAATATTGAGCATTTGGGTCTCACCGAATGTCAGGGTTCCGCTCACTTCCTGTCGCAGAAACCCTGATTTTTCGAATGTGACAGTAAAAATACCGGGAGAGATATTCATATCAATAAAGTTTCCATTTAAATCCGTCGTGGTTGAATGGGAACTAAGGGAATCCGTTACTGTTACTAAAACCTCAGATAAAGGAAGACCTGTTGAATAATCAGTAACGTTGCCAGTCAAAGCTGTTCTTACTAATGGGGTTAATTGTACATCAAGAGTCAGCTTTTGACCGGACATGAGTGTGCCGGTTAACGTTTTTGTCTCATAACCGGGCATATCAAAAACCGCCGTATAATTTCCAGAAATAATGGTCGGCAAATTGAATGCACCGCGGGAATCCGAAACAGCATGCTGAAAATCCAAAAAATTCAGTTTAAATACGTCGGTAGTAAGATATAGATAACATACAGATTCTGCTCTGCTGTAAATACGGAAAGAGACAAACCCGTTCTCATCGTAGTATTCATGAGGATTCTCCTGTACATGGGCAGTTAGGTAAAAATCATAGTATCCCCCATTATTGCTGTCCAGTCTTTCCCACAAACCTGATTTGGTGTTGAAAACATCCATGTAGACAGATTCCCCGCGCACGCCGTTCGTGTTGGTATAGAGATAATTGTCAGCATAGCGCTCTTGCGTTTGGTCAATCCTGTTATCTATATATGTCCTGAAGGCCAAATCAAAGTGATCCGGAGCATATGGATAAGGAGAATTTTCTAGCCATCTTCCCGCATAACGAACATATCCCTTCCCTCCCGTATAATGATCGAACCCTGATGAGCCCACTACTAAATTACTGTCGTTGTATGGCTTGAAAATTTCCAGGTAATACGTCTTCCCGCTTGTAAGCGCTGCGGGATCGGGGAAATTAAAATCTATCCAGGAATAAGCACTACTATCAACGAGTGGCATTACGGTACTTGCAGGAACAGGCTCGCTCGTTGCCAGTACATGCTCCGCCTCATTTGCCACGGACGACTTTACGTTGACAGATAAATAGCCAAGTGGATTGGCATTGGGCCATCTGCTGAGTAACAAGCTGACTTTTGTCAGAAGGCCGTTTCTGCCGGGAGTAAAACTTTGCCCGAAAGACTCATCAGCGGTCGATCCGGCGACGCCATTCCAGGAGGCTTTTATGTGATCAAATATATTCAGGGGATTTCTGACCTTGAAGAGATTCATCGTATAACAGCTGTCATAGGAACCGCAACTGCAACTGCCTGCTATGGTGCCTTTCATCTCATCGTCAGATGCCACAACATTAGAGTAATCTCTGGTATATGGATTAAGCAGTATGGGAAGATCCTTATTATCCGATGGCAAGTGTTCTGGACTGAAGCTCCCCCCGGAGTATTTGTAATCTCCCGGGCTGGGGCTGATGGAACGGGGAACACTTACAGATACTGAAACGCCGGAGAGAGGCAATCCTGAGAGTGCATCTGTAACCGTTCCTGCAATGGCAACAGGTGGCAGGGCAGTACCGGTCAGCCTTACGGACAAACGTGGAGCGTCTCTGTCATTGGAAGGGATTGTGAGGGCAGCATCAAACATGCCTTCTTTCTGCGGGAGAAAGTCAACTATGATGTTACAGGATGTTGCATCAGAAATTGTCCTGCCGGAACATTCGTCGGAGATGATCCGGAAATGTTCCCCCTGAATTGATATTGTCCCTATCTTCAGATCTCCTTTGCCTGTATTTGATACAGTAAGCGCTGCCCATGCATACCCGCCCGTATCTATGGAACCGAAATCCATATGCGGGAGATTAACAGAAATTTCCCACTCATCCAGTCCCACAGCCGATTCTGCAGTGATCCATGCTTCGGACACATCAACCCAGTTTTGAGGGGCAACTATCCGGAACTTCACAAACCCGAACCCGTCCATCAAATGAAGAAGCGGAGTAGCGTCAATATCATTCCATCCTGTGTAAAGGGTAACGGTGAGCGTTTGGGAAGTCTGCACAGTCACCCCGTCGGCATTATATGCGTATATCCTTACAGTTTGCGGAACACCTCCATACAAGCTGTTTACATAGAGACTCAGGAGAAAAGATTCAACTTCTGCAGCATTAATATTTGCACGGAAGCTGACAACATCGTGCCCCTTTTTCCCCTTTTGAATCCTCTTTGTCTGATCAAGAAGACCATCTTTTACGATAGCCGTAATATCTGCACTGTTTATCTCTGCGCTTGTTGCAGTCTTAAGACCGGTGCTGATGATTGCCTGGCTGATGAGGTCGATACGACTGTCACAAATATCGCCTATCCCATCGTTATCAAGATCAACCTGGCTTGCATTATATGCAGAGGGACAATTGTCTTTTGAATCAAGGATCCCATCTTCATCGCTATCCGTTGCTACCTCTATATAATCTTTTTTAATTGTTGTATCGGAGTTGCCGAGCAAATCTGTTACCGTAAGACGGACCGTATACTTGCCGGAATTCGCATACGTGAAAACCGGGTTCTGCAGGGTTGAATCGATAATCCCGTCGCTGTTGAAATCCCATGACCATGAAGCAATAGCTCCTCCGTTTGCGGTGAAGGAATCGTCACGAAAAGTGACTGTGAGAGGTTTCAATCCTTCGGTTGGAGATGCAGAAAACGCACTCTTTATCCTGAGGAGGTACGATGTATACCAGTAAAAATTCCCTGTGGTACCTCCTGAAGGCTGATATGACTGCAATCCGATGTCAATAATGCCTCCCGGCGAATGATTGTTATAGAAGCTCCATTTTGTGGTAATGGAATGAAAAGGACCGGTTTCTGTGTCCGGTATCGCAACCGGAATGGGCTGATCAAAAGCTCTCCGAACAGTAACACTGCCGTCTTTGGCAGAATCGACCGTATACTGTACATCATCCGAAAGCACCAGTAAGGGGTGAGTGCTGGAAATACCCGAATCATACCTCGTCCAGCCCGAGGTCCAGGCCTGAGTATGATCGTGGAGATAATCGATGTGATGCTTCTCATCAGAGATGACCGCGATTCTTACGTCCCCATTTTGATGAATTACAAAGGAACTCGGTTTTTCGTATGGACCAAAATATTTGTCGGGCAGAAAGTAGGAGGGTTTATTTGTGTTTCCTCTTGTCAGGCCGCTGTCACTGAGGATATAGGGAATATTATCAGGCCCAATGGCAATATCCAGGATGTCACACTTTAGTGCCCTGGCTTCCTTAGGGCAAAGGGTGATCTTGTTCCAGACGCCGCCAACTCTGTTGGCATAATAAAGAGTGGAATACGTTTTCCCTTTATAGCTTTCATAGAGCTGATATACGATGTGGGGGACATCATTTGCGTCAACTGCGATAGCACATCTGCTGCGGTTGCCGGTCTTCTGGCCTTCGAGCAGTTCGAATCCTTCCCAGGTATGATCTCCCCTCGGACTGTCACCGGTATGGAATTTCTTGTAATATGGCTGCTTGTTCCAGTTAAACGTGATCATATGTACTACGTCTTGGCTGTCAATGGCCACGCCGGCAGCAAAACCAGAGGAGTATTCGTTATGCGAACCGACCTGAATCCAATTCTCCCCTGTAGATGAGGTATGAACTTCAACCAATCCGTTCGACGCCGCGGTGTGGCCGCTGTTTCCGATAACGTAATAAATCTTTCCGGAAGAAGTCCTGAGAATCTGCTTGGTGTTGAGAAAACCATTATTGATGGAGCCGGTACTGATCAAGACATGTCTGAAGTCCGCAGCATCTGTTACAGCGGACAATGCGATTGCGGCAAGAAAGCTCAAAACAAGGACGAAAGATTCCCATATGCATCCCGATAGAATTTTTTTCATGTATCCTCCCTCTGCAGCGCCTCTTTATTGTAGCGAGAGCTAAATAATATCCGTGCATAACCGGCCCTTTCCCGCCTTATGAAGCACTATGAGGGCATAATAATATAGCAATTGCTTTATTTTGGCAATGTTTTTTTACTGGTAAAGCGCTTGATAGCAGAACACCTGATCCTTCATCGGCTGGCTGATTACTGTGCACTTTGCACAGAAAATGCCGACAATCCTCTTCGCAAAAGGGAAGCTGTTCGCGCCGTATTGGCTTGACAGTCGAAAACGCAAAAGTGTAAAGTTAAAAGTCATGGGCAGTTAGCTCAGTCGGTAGAGCAGAGGCCTGAAAAGCCTCGTGTCCGCAGTTCGATTCTGCGACTGCCCACCATTTTTCCTTTTATCCCTCGTTTTTTTTCCGCAGCATGAAAAATTTGTCCCGGGAGCAACAAAATTTGTCATTCATTGCGGTGCCGCCATACCCTGCAGGAAGATATTTTCTGAAAAATCCCGTAGTTGAGGAAAGTGTTTCGCTGGCATGCAATGTGCTCTAGTGTGCTAGGCATGATGCGCATGCAAAAACGGGTGAAAAACGGATGGAAATGACCACCGATACTTTTTTTGTTGACAAAACGATCTGTTTTGGGCTAAAAAAGGTGCTGGTATGATGAGACTGATAGTCAGCCTGCACTGTATCATTTTTTTATTCCTTTCTCCACTTTATGCATCAGAGAATAAACAGGATTCTCTGGCAGACCGGACGGTTATTTCTGTGATTCCTGAAGAAAATCCCCGGAACGGGCCCCATGTCATATCAGATTTCAGTTCGAATGAGGTTGCCCTGCAGGCTGTGCAGAAAAACCTGAACCTGTTTTCCGATAAAATACGGGAGCGTTTCTCGATCTGGCTCAGCAGGTCAGGCAGATATCTCGACATGATGAAGGAGATTCTGAAAAACAACAATGTCCCTGAAGAGATGGCATTTATTCCCCTTATCGAGAGCGGATTCAACCCGCATGCCTATTCTCCGGCAAAAGCTGCAGGATACTGGCAGTTTATTGCCTCAACGGCAAAAAGATACGGGCTGCAGATAGACTGGTGGAAGGATGAGAGAAGGGATCCGGTGAAGTCAACGACTGCGGCAGCGAATTATCTTAAAGACCTTTACGAGATGTTCGGGTCCTGGAATCTTGCGATGGCGGCATACAATGCCGGCGAAGGCAAGATCATGAAGGCGCTGAACAAGAGCAATTCGGACAATTACTGGTCTCTGCTGAGCACACGCTATATCAAGAACGAAACCAAGGATTATGTGCCGAGATTCATTGCTGCAAGCCTGATAGGTTACAGCCCGGAAAATTACGGCTTTGAAAACTTTGAATTCCATCCGCCCCTGAATTACGATACCGTGATACTGGAGTCGCCGGTTGACCTTGAGGTAATCGCTGAATGTGCAGAGGTTTCTGTGGAGGTGATAAAGGAGCTGAACCCTGAGCTGAAGCGGTGGTGCACGCCTCCTGACATTCCGCAGTATACCCTGAGGATACCGGAAGGCAGCCAGGATATCTTCCTTGCGAACCTCTCGCAGCTGCCTGGAGACCAGAGATTTACCGTTGATATATACACCGTCCGGAAAGGGGATACTTTTGATAAGATCTCGGGGAAGACCGGCATTCCGGTGCAGGTTATCCTTGACCTGAATGACATGGAAAAGATCATGCCCCTTAAGGAAGGAACAAAAATCTATCTTCCTCCGAAAGGCAAGTTTGTGCCGGACAAGGAGGACCGGAAGATAATAAGAAAAGCCTCCCATAAACAGAAAAAGGCTGTCGCAAAGAATAAGAAATCAGGGAAGGGCAAAGTCAAGAAGATTTCTTATAAGACAGACAAAAAAGAGCACAAGAGCAAGTCCAGAAAGATTTAACCTTCCTTTTTCCCGGGGAGTTTCGCTTTTGCCTCGTCATGGAATGGCGAATCCGGAAATTTCTCAGCAAGTTCCTGATATTTCTTTTTTGCTTCCTCGGCGTTGCCTTCTTTTTCAAGAAGCCGCCCGTGTTCGATTAATGCGAGATCCCTGAAAAAGCCTCCCTTAAGGCGGTACAGGGCATCCAGAGTTTTCTTTGCCTCCCCGACATCTCCTTTTTTGACATACGTCATCGCCATCTTCTGATATACAAGCGGAAGATATTTTTCTTCATCCGGGTATTTCTGTGTGAACTCCTTCAGGGTTGTCAGCGCATCATCATATTTGCCGAGCTCGTACGAGCAGGCTGCGATATAGAAGAGGGAATAGGGTGATTTTTTGGCATCATATGCCTGTCTGAACAGTTCCAGTGATTTTCCAAACTGGTCTTCTTTGTTTGCCGGCTGTGCCTGGGAACTGCGGTAAAAAATCTTGTGCGCCTGATACTCCAGCGCCTTTGCCTTTTTCTCTGATGAAGAGGAATAAATCATGAACCCGCCGATTCCGATGAGCACCGCGAGCACAATACCCGCGTATGTCAACGCGGTTTTCTGGCGCTGCTGCAGGGTATCCTTAAGGCTCGAAAGTGTTTCCTGTACCTCTGCCTCTGTATCTTCTGTCTTTTTAAGTGATTTTTTCTTGATCGCCTTTGGCATCAATCCCTCCTCCGAATTTTTTCCACAATGGCCTTTGAATTTTCAAACACAGCATCAATGCGGTTTTCTTCTATGCCGGCAGCCAGGAGTATCCTGACTGCAAAATCTCTGGTGATGAGGTCAGAAGGGCTGTGGGCGTCTGTGTTCAGGCAGAGCGGAACCCCGAAGCGTATCGCCTCCTGAGCGACGTATCCGTTGGACAGGGAGTGGCCTTTCCGAGCGGTAATTTCAAGGGTAACGCCTTTTTCCTTGGCAAACAGCAGATCCTCTTCGGAGATGATTCCGGGATGCGCAAGGATATCGGCATTGGCCTCAATCGCTGCCCTGTTGGTGCCCGGAGCGACAGGTTCAACCAGGGTTTCTCCGTGCACAACGATTACTTTTGCGCCCAACTGCCGGGCTTCCTTCACCAGATCCGGGATAGTCTGCGGCGGTGCATGGGTTATCTCGGCGCCCGGAATCGCCTCAATGGAAAGAAAACTTCTGATTTTCTTTATTGCAGTTACTATTCTCGGCACGACAAGGTCGATATTCGACGCATCCACATGGTCGGTAATTGCAATCGCTTCATACCCGATTGCCTCGGCCCTTCTGATCAGCTCCGAAGGGACGAGCTCCCCGTCACTGAAGAAACTGTGTGTATGAAGATCAATCATTGTATCTCTTGAATATCATGCGATGTCAGATGAATGTTGCCTGAACAAATATTCTATCAGAAGTTCTTTTCAAAAATCATCATACCGTCTATGGAATTTCACGCCCTGATTGTTCAGGAACGCGGAGCATATCTGAGAAAATTATACGGATGACATGTGTCAGACTTTGTGCAAAACAGCCGTACCCCATTCCTCATCACGATAACGGACCTGTTCTTTGAGGCCATAATGCTGGTATATGGCGGTGACCTCATCATCGTGAGGGACTGCCATGCCGCCCAGCACGAGCTGTCCGGCAGGAGCAAGAAGACGGACAAGGGAAGGAGCGATTTCCGCAAGAAGAAACCCGTACAGATTGGCAAGAATGATATCAAACTGTTCCTGTATCTCGGTAACCGAACAGTGGCGAATCACAATGCCGCGGGTGATCCCGTTAAGGGACATGTTGTCCCGCGCCTCATTGAGCGATTCAAGGCTGATCTCGGCGCAGGTAATATCTTCAGCCCCCAGTTTGACTGCGGCGATAGACAGAATGCCGGTGCCGGTTCCCGCATCGAGGAACTTCGTTTCCGAGGGAAGCATATCAGGATTCCTGAAGATATGTATCAGGGCGTCCAGACAGTAAATAGTACATGGGTGGCTGCCGATACCGAAAGCCCTTCCTCTCCGGAGGAAAATGGGAATACCGAAAGGGGGTATGTCAGAAGTGGGAATTGGCACAATAATGAATTCTTCTGACTGGAGAGCATCTCTCCGCGTTACTGAGGGAGATAGGGACTTTGCATCTGCGGCAGAGGGAGTACCCTGTCCCTGTGTGCTGCCGCGGCTGCAGGACGATCTGCTTTTCGCCTGTATCTTCAGAAAACTGTGCAGCTTTTTCACCAGCCTGTCAGGAGCAGGGGAACGCAGATAGGTTTTCATCAAAAAGCCGCTCGGCAGCTTTTTCACCGTGATTCCGTTCACATAGGGCCACAGAAAATTATAGGTGGATTCCAGGAGCGTCAGCGGCAGGTGTACGGTTATTTCATGCCAGACCATCGTTTATGTCCCCCCTGCCCGCGCAAGGGTCAAAACAGTCACATCTTTCGCTCCGGCCTGCAACAATACTCGTGCACATTCCGTCACGGTTGCACCGGTGGTCATCACATCGTCAACGAGCAACAGACGCATGCTGTTCATATCACCCTGTACCTCAAATACATTTTTCACATTCCGTAGCCTCTCTTGTGCCGACAGACCTATTTGGGGAGGCGTCTCCCGTATCTTCACCAGATGGTCCCAGAGCAGGGGAACGCGGTGCTTCCTTGCGACGACCCTGGAAAGCAGCAGGGCCTGGTTAAATCCACGCGTTCTCAGGCTTCGCTTGGTCAACGGGACCGGAATTATACCGTCGGTAACCGGCAGGGCGCACTGTGCGAGCAATTCCCCGAGCGGTTTCGAAAGTCTCCTGATGCCCTGAAACTTGAAATGATTGATCGCATCTGAAAGCGCGCCCTCGTAAGGACCAAAGGCGATGACTTTTGAGAAAGGCGGAGGGGTTTTCATGCACTGTCCGCATATTCGAGCGTGTGCGGAGGAAAACGGCATTGCGCAAACCGCGCAAGCAGGGCCCGGAAACCTCTGTATCTGCGACCAGCATAGGCTGCAGATAGGGGAATGCCTGAAGGTATCAGCAGGGTTTCCGCAGGAAGGACACAAGGCAGGATAGAGAACATTCAGGAAACCGGACATCAGACCGCACAGGCGGTCAGCTAAGCGTGGCATGGGGTAATTCGGAATCGGGCAAACGTGCTACGGATTGTGCGGAACGAAAATCCAGGCAACGCGCAGACACAGACTGACGTTTCTACTCTACTCGCGGGCTTCAAATACTGAAGCCACGAAATCGATGAATGTCTTGTCTTTTTCAAGCAGTTCAATGCCCATCCCGTTCTTCTGGGCTGCAAGGGGAGTTTTTGTGGACCTCCGGACAATCCCCTTCAGAGATGACAACTGATTGTTTGGCAGAATCAGCTGGATGCTGACGATTGTTCCGGGGGTGAAACCCCGGTTGGTCCTGATGAAGATGCCGTTTGAGGATATATCGCTGAGAATCCCCCTGTAGGTTAAATCCCCTGAAGTGAACACTGCTTCAAGCCTTTTAAGGCGTCTCGGGTGTCGTTGATACCCTCTTTGGCGCTCCATCAGAACTGCTGCCTGAGCAGAATAAGCTCGTGTCGCCTCTGGCCAGTGGAGATTAAATGCACCTTCACGCCAAGCATTGTTTCGATCTTCCGTATATAGGTTTTTGCGGCCTTCGGGAGCTTTTTGAAGTCCCGGATGCCGAGGGTGCTCTCGCTCCAGCCATCTGTCTCCTCATAGACGGGCTCGGCCTCCTCGAGGATATTCAGCTCCTTCGGGAATTCTGTATATGTTTTGCCGTTATGTTTATATGCGGTGCAGATTCGTATGGTTTCCAGGCCATCGAGGATATCGAGTTTGGTGATGGCGATTCCTGTGACCCCGTTGATTCGGGCGGAATGCCTGAGGACGATCATGTCAAGCCATCCGCATCTCCTCGGTCTCCCGGTTGTCGCACCGTATTCCCCGCCCTTTTCCCTGAGGTGCTCTCCGAGAGCGTCCCTGATCTCCGTCGGGAACGGACCGCTGCCAACCCTTGTCGTATACGCTTTTACCACACCAAGAACCCTTGTTATCTTTGTCGGCCCGACACCGAGGCCAATACATGCGCCTCCAGCGATGGCGTTGGAGGAGGTTACATAGGGATATGTCCCGTGGTCTATGTCGAGAAGAGTGCCCTGCGCACCTTCAAACAGCACGTTCTTCTTCCGGGCAATCAGCTCGTTGATGAGAATATCAGTGTCGGCGATATGCTCAGAAAGCTTCTCCGCATAGCCCATGTATTCCTGAAAAATACGCTCGGCATCCAGGGGAGGGGCTTTGTAAAGGTGTTCGATCAGGAAATTGACATGCACGAGGTTTGCGCTGAGTTTTTCCCTGAAAAGGTCAGGCTGCAGGAGGTCTGCTACTCTTATCCCCCCCCTGCTGACTTTATCACAATATGCAGGCCCGATACCCCTTCCCGTAGTGCCGATACTCTTTGCTCCCCGGAGCCTTTCATTTTCCCTGTCAAGAACCGTGTGGTAGGGCATGATAAGATGGGCATTCTTACTCAGAAGCAGGTTTTTCCCTACCTGAATCCCTCTCTCCCTGAGGCCGCTGATTTCCTTCAGCAGGGCTGCGGGGTCAACCACCACGCCGTTCCCTATGAGACAGGTCTTGTTCTCGTTCAGTATCCCTGATGGGATAAGGTGGAGAATGAATTTCTCCTGGTTGATGACAACGGTATGTCCGGCATTGTGGCCTCCCTGATATCGTGCAACAATATCTGCTTTTTCTGAGAGGACGTCGACGATTTTTCCCTTACCTTCGTCACCCCACTGTAAACCCACTACAATTACATTAGGCATGGTAATCCCTCGATTTTACAGACGTATCTGTTTGATTGACAGGATATTAGGAAGCTTTTTGATTTCATTTATGACCTTTGGTGATGCATGTGTATCTATGCTGACCACAGAGATAGCCATCCCGCCGGGAGTTTCCCTGCCGAAATGCATCCTGGCGATGTTAATCTTGTTTTTGCCCAGGAGAGTCCCGATATTTCCTATCACCCCGGGCCTGTCGTTGTTGTACATGAAAAGCAGTTCACCTTCAGGCACAATCTCTACCTTGAACTTGTCAATAAATACAATGCGCGGGTCCTTTTTGCTGATCAGCGTGCCGGCAACATAACTTTCCTTTTCTTTTGCCTTCAGCCTGAGCGCGACCATGCTCTGATAGTCCCCTTCATCGGAGGTCTTCATCTCTTTTACTTCTATTCCCCGTTCCCTGGCTATTATGGGGGCATTGACGAAGTTCACTGTCTCTTCAAGAATGGGTGTGAGAAATCCCTTAATGGCGGCGATGGTAACAGGAGCGGTATTGATCTTTGACGCCTCGCCCTTGAATTCAATGGTAATCTCAGTCACACCGCCCTTGAATATCTGTGTTGCGAATCCGCCCAGTTTTTCTGCCAGATTAATGTAAGGCTGTAACTTCTGAATCTGGTCTGCCGGAATTGAGGGAAAGTTGACCGCATTTCTTATTGTTCCGTTGATCAGGTAATCCACGATCTGTTCTGCCACCGCAATTGCCACATTTTCCTGGGCTTCCTTTGTTGAAGCGCCAAGATGGGGGGTGCAGATGATATTGTCAAGGGTGAGGAGCGGGTTGTTGTCCGGAGGCTCTTTTTCGAAGACGTCAAGGGCCGCTCCGGCAACCTTTCCTTCCACGATTGCATCATAGAGGTCTTTTTCGTTGATGATGCCGCCTCTCGCACAGTTGATTATTCTCACTCCCTGCTTCATAATCCTGAAGGCATCCTTGTTCATCAAGTATTTCGTTTCCGGAGTCAGCGGAGTGTGGATGGTAATAAAATCAGAGCGCCTGAATACCTCCTCGACATCGACCTTTTCAACGCCCATGCTCTTTGCCTTATCCTCGCTCAGGAACGGGTCATACGCGATGATGTTCATGGCGAAAGCCTGCATTCTCTTGGCAACCTGACCGCCGATATTGCCTATGCCGATGATTCCGAGCGTTTTATTGAAGAGCTCCACCCCCATGAATTTCTTCTTGTCCCATTGACCGTTCTTCATGGACATGGTAGCCTGTGGTATCTGCCTGGCCAGCGATACGATATGGGCAATCGTATGTTCTGCAGTGGTAATGGTATTTCCTCCCGGGGTATTCATCACCACGATACCTTTCTTTGTCGCCGCTACCCTGTCGACATTGTCAAGCCCTGAACCTGCGCGTCCTATGACCTTCAGGTTTGTCGCAGCGTCAAGAATATCAGCGTTCACCTTTGTTGCTGACCTTATCACCAAACCGTGGTATTCTCCGATACACGCCCTGAGCTCTTCGGTCTTCATGCCTACCTTTACGTCGACCTCAAGACCGGAGTTTTTCAATATCTCAATTCCCTTTGGAGAGATGTTATCACTGACGAGAACCTTCATGTATCCTCCCTAAACCATTAATAACTCTTGCGCAACCGCAACACCTGTGCCGAGTGTGACCGGATGCCCCATCCCCTTCAGTACCATCTCAATACCGGCAATTGCGGTGATTACGTCGAATCTGTCTGCATACCCCAAATGAGCGATCCTGAAAATCTTGCCCCGCGCCCTGTCCTGTCCCCCTGCTGCAGTAATCCCGTATTTTTCACGGAGGTTTTTGTAGACTGCCTGTCCGTCAATTCCGTCAGGGGTCATGATCGCGGTCACCGCATTCGATGGCGACTCTTTAGGATACAGCTTCAGGCCGATAGCCAGAACAGCCTTTCTGGTTGCATTTGCAAGCAATTCATGTCTCTTAAAGACATTCTCTAGACCTTCTGCCTGGAGCATTTTCAGGCTTTCGTTCAATCCGATGATAAGGGTTACCGGTGAGGTAAAGTTGGTCTGGTTCTTGGCAAGGTTCTCCCGTTCTTTTTTGAAATTAAAATAGAATTTTGGCATCTTCGAAGTTTCTGCCCGTGCCCATGCCTTTTCGCTGACACTGACAAAAGCGATGCCCGGCGGCATCATTACACCCTTTTGCGAGCCGCCCACCATGATGTCAATACCCCACGCATCTGTCTTAAGGTCGTGGGCGACCAATGCGCTGATCGCGTCTACAATGAAGAGGGTATCAGGGTATTTTTTCACCACTGATGCCAGAGCTTCTATGTCATGGTACACGCCTGTTGATGTCTCTGATGCCTGCACAAACACGCCCCTGATGTTTCTGTTCTTCTGCAGTCTCTCTTCCACTTCTTCGGGGTTGATCGCATACCCCCATTCAACGGTTATCTCTTCCACATCGAGGCCGTAGGACTGGCAGATTTTTGTCCATCTCTCCCCGAACTTGCCGCCGTTTATTACAAGCACCTTATCTTCCTTATTGAAGAAATTGTTTACGGCGCCAACCATGCCGCCGGTACCGGTAGAGCTTAAAATAAGCACGTCATTCTTCGTCTGATACAGCCACTGGAGGCCTTTCTTCGCGGAATCGAGAACAGGCAGGAAATCCGGGGAACGGTGGTGGATGATCGGCGCTGCCATGGCGAGCAGTACCTCTGAAGGCACGGGTGTTGGGCCGGGTGCCAAAAGATAACGTTTTAACATGCAAAACCCTCCTGAAAACTTTTTATTACAGGTAATTGTATTGATTAGCCAGACTTTGGAAATTAGCACAAGACAGGCTATTTGGTCAAGGGCAGCTACTTTACAACGGCTTAATATCATTATTATAATGAATTATCGTGAAGAAAAAAATAGCGATCAGTATCTCGATTCTCCTTCTTGGTTTCCTGCTCGGAGGGATATCATTCTATTTTCTTGGCAAGATCAACGGGAAGTACCGGTATTCGCCCTATGCTGTCGCGCCGAACGTCCCCCGCCAGATTATGGAGACAGGAAGAGCATTTTCGGATATTGTCAATGCTGTCTCACCATCGGTAGTGAATATCTCTACCACAAAAGTCGTAAAGAGAAATGTTGCTCCCTTTGACGACCCCTTTTTTGATTTATTCAGCCCTTTTCATGAGTTCGGTGCGCCGAAAAGATTCAAGGAACGGAGTCTGGGATCAGGAGTGGTTGTATCTGCGGACGGATATATCATCACCAATAATCATGTTGTGGAAAAGGCTGATGAAATTAAGGTGACCCTGCTCGACAGGCGGACATTCAGAGGCCGTATCGTGGGTGCTGATACCAAAACAGACATTGCCATAATAAAGATAGACGCAAGCAATCTTCCCATGCTGACATGGGGTGATTCGGAAAGACTGCAGGTGGGGGAGTTTGTCCTTGCAATAGGCAGCCCTTACGGCCTGAGCAATACGGTTACGATGGGCATTATCAGTGCAGTCGGACGGGCTAATGTGGGAATTGCGGATTACGAGGATTTCATCCAGACGGATGCCGCGATAAATCCGGGAAACTCCGGAGGGCCTCTCGTGAACATAAAAGGGGAGCTTATCGGGATTAATACCGCAATATTTTCGAGGACCGGCGGATATCAGGGAATCGGTTTTGCGGTTCCCTGCAATATGGTGAGACTCGTGATGGACCAGCTAATCCAGAAAGGAAAGGTTGTCAGGGGATGGATCGGAGTTACCATTCAGGAGCTTACGCCTGAACTCGCTCAGGAATTCGGGTTGAAGAAATCGAAAGGGGCTCTCGTAAGCGATGTGGTGAAGGACAGCCCGGCATCCAGGGCAGGAATTATGCAGGGGGACGTCATTCTTGAGTACAACGACAGGGAAGTGAAAGATGTCAGCAGTCTCAGGAATCTGGTAGCCCAGAGCAAAGCCGGAAACGAGATTCACATGAAGCTGCTCCGGGATGGGCGGGAATTTACGGTGAAGGTGATAATTGTCGAACTGCCAAAAGACGTCGCTGAGGTGATACCCGACCGTTTGCCGGCCGAACAGGAAGCAAGAGTGCTCGCCGGTCTAACGGTCATGGACCTCTCAAGAGAGATTGTCAGGCAGCTCGGGTTCAGTAAAGATGAAAAAGGGGTTGTTGTCGTGAGGGTAGAACCGGGGAGTCCTGCGGAGGATGCAGAGATTAAAAAAGGAGATATAATCAAAGAAATAAATAAAAAGGCGATCAGCAGTCTGGAGGAATATAACAGAATAGCCGCCAGCATAAAACAGAATGAATCCGTTCTCCTTTTTGTCAACAGAGCCGGCAAACGGTTCTATATCATCCTCAAAGCTGCATAGCGATCGAATATGCAAACAAACCCGGGCACTTCCGCCTGTTTTCCGTAATACACGGTCTGCCCCGTCGGGCACATTACTTTTTTTTGAAAGGAGGTGATACACATGTTTCTCATCACAAGAGCCGGGGTTTTTCTGCTCTTTGTACTGTCAGGATTCATTATCGGATCTGAGTATGATCTTGCTGTGTATGGTGTCCTGATGGGAGGAGGCATAGGTCTTATTGCGATAGTTGCAGAGCTAAAAATACATAAGATTGATCTGGGTCCCTTTATAGGAGGGTTGATAGGTATTTCTTTAGGTCTTTTATTTGCTTACCTCATTATGCTTCCCTTGCGACTGATTCTTTCCGAGGAGGTAAAAGCCATATCATTCGGATTAATGGCCGTGTTCGGATACGGAGGACTGCTCCTTGGCCTGAGCAAGGGGAAGGCAATATCCTTTACAAGTCTTTTCAGGTTTTTCAGGGGACAGGGCATTGATGAAAACCTGAAAATTCTTGATACGAGCGTAATAATAGATGGACGCATCGCGGACGTCTGCGAGACAGGGTTTCTTGAAGGAGTTTTTATCCTGCCGCAGTTCATCCTTCAGGAGTTGCAGCATATTGCTGATGCTCCTGACCACATGAAGCGAGCGAGGGGAAGGCGGGGACTCGATGTGCTCCACAAGATCCAGAAAATGTCCCGCATTACTGTAAGGATTGTTGACGAGGATTTTCCCAAGATAAAGGAGGTTGATGCAAAACTTGTGGCCCTTGCAAAGGTCTTGAACGCAAAAGTCATCACCAATGATTTCAACCTGAACAAGGTTGCCGAACTGCAGGGGGTTTCGGTGCTGAACATCAATGAACTGGCGAATTCGCTGAAACCGGTGGTGCTTCCCGGAGAATCCATGAAAGTTTTTATTCTGAAGGAAGGAAAGGAATACAATCAGGGAGTTGCATATCTTGATGACGGCACGATGGTTGTGGTGGAAAACGGCCGGAGGCTTATCGGAAAGAACTCTGAGGTGATTGTGACCAGTGTCCTGCAAACTACCGCAGGGAGAATGATATTCTCGAAGCTCGGAGAAGATTATGAAAGGGATGAAGGAAAGAACGCAAAGTAGAGGACAGTACCGCGCGAAGACGGGAAAGTGAATCTATGCAAAAACAGAAAAAGGTGATAGCGATTGTCCCTGCCGCGGGACTGGGCAGGAGGTTCGGTACTGGAACAAACAAGCCCTTTCAGGAACTCGATGGCAAACCGCTCATTGTCTGGTCGCTGGATGTGCTTGCTTCGGTCAGTCAGATCGACGAGATCATACCGGTCTTCAAGCGCGACGAGATGGAATTCGGGCGGGGTCTGATCGAAGAGTACTGTCTTCAGAAGATACAAAGGATTGCACCAGGAGGGAAGGAACGTCAGGACTCTGTGTTCAGCGGCCTCAGGCTCATTGAAGACAGGGAAAGTGTTATCCTCATCCATGACGGAGTCAGACCGTGTATAGACAGGAATCTTGTCGAACGGGTCCTCGGGGCACTGCAGGATGGCGATATACCGTGTGACGGCGTGATCCCGGGGGTACCGGCAAAAGATACCATTAAGGAAGCCGCAGAGGGAATAGTCACAAAGACCCTGAGGCGGAGCTCCCTCTGGGCGATCCAGACGCCTCAGGCCTTCCCGTACGAAAGTGTCATGCGGGCCTATGAGAGAGCAGGGAAAGAGGGGTTTTACTCAACAGATGACGCTGCCCTTGTGGAAAGAAACGGCGGTATTCTGAGAGTTGTCAAGGGTTCATATAAGAATATCAAGATCACTACACCGGAGGACCTTATCATCGCAGAGGCATTCATAAAGTGCGGGTCTGCCGGCTGCAGGGATTAGGATATGGCTGCATTGCTTATGCACCTATGGTTCTCAGTGAAGGAAAAGGTGTTCGGGAGATGCGAGTCGGCATAGGCTATGATTCTCACAGGCTGGTTGAGGGCAGAAAACTCATCATAGGAGGGATCGCCATCCCGTTCGAAAAAGGGCTGCTCGGTCATTCTGATGCTGATGTGTTATGCCATGCGATTATCGACGCGCTTCTCGGAGCTCTCGGGCTTGGAGATATCGGACAGCATTTTCCGGATACGGATCCGCAGTGGAAGGACGCCTCGAGCATCGAACTCCTTCATAGGATTGTGAAGCTTATTCATATCAATGGATACGAGATCACGTGGGTAGATTCGAATATCATCGCAGAGAGGCCGAAACTTTCCCCGTATATCGAAGCCATGAAACAGGCCATTTCAGAATCGGGGATTCCGCCGGGTGCGATCAATATTAAGGCAAAGACGAATGAAGGCATGGGGTTTACTGGTCGCGGAGAAGGTATTGCAGCCTGCGCCGTATGTCTGCTGAGAAGGATCACGTAACCCAGATTATTCATGATGCGTGGAATAGCAGATGAGATACAGCATCATCGCTCATTCTCGGTCTGCGTTGCAGACCTCCGAGGTACAGAGTGTTCTTCGAAGGCATCGAACACTCTGTAAATCCGCGCTGATACTGCATCTCATCTGTAATTGAGGAAGATATCTATGAATACTACAGGCTAGCCCGCTCTTTGCTGACAGGGCAGGGCATGTCCTGCGGAGGGTCGTTCCTGCCGTCTAATCCTTCAGAAGGAGCTTCCTCACATCGCCGACTCTCAGGGTAACCTTGCTTGAATCGAGATATTCAAGAAAAGGCAGGGCGTATTTTCTTGTGGTATTGAGGACATCCCTGAATTCCGCCACCGTCATTTCAGGCTTTGTGCTGAAAAAGTCTCTCAGGTTCCGGATCAGCTTTTCGTAAGTACGCGCGGAGACATACAATGATTCATTGATCCGTACGAGGCTTTTTTCATTGACCATGAGTTTCAGAATATCCGACAGACGCTTCTGGTCCATTTTCAGGGACTGGGAAAGTTCCTCCTTCGTCGGAGGCTGAAAATCGTTTTTTTCGAGCAAGGCAAGGATTTTTGTCTTGATTGTCTCGTCAACCTGGGACAGGGCGATCTTAAATGTAGCAAGACGGACGAGCTCCTTTTCGGCAACTATGTCCTTGAGAGAAGGCAGTACGTTACCGAAAAGCCGGGGGTCAACAGAAAGATGCGCCCTCAGTTCCTCTTTCAGCATGCCAGGTTTGAGCGGGTTTTTTTTGTGAAAATCCTCCATAACCTTTTTTGCCGTCTCTCTCAGGGCATGACAGGCATTTCTGTGCAGCAGGATATCGTCAAACTGCATGATGATGCCCTTTTCCTTCAAATCATGGACTGCTTTCTGTATGGAGGGAATTTCTTCCTTGATCCATCCTTCGATCATGAAAATCTTGATCCCGTAGATGCCGGCCCTCTTCACCTTTGCCGCAATCTTTTCTGCAAAGGTGCCGTTTTCGAATATCTGCATGTCATCCAGTCCGTCTTTGTAACTGCGGCGGAAGGACAACGGGTCCAGCACTTCACCGCCGCCAATTGTATCGAGTGGAGAAAATCTCCGTATTATGTAACGGTCTCCTGACATGGCAACGACCGGTTCCTGCAGTCTGAGCTGGCAGTAACAGGTTTCCCCGGCCTTTAATTCCGTCCTGCCGAACAGGATTATCCTTGCCGTGGTCTCTGACGTGCCGAGATGGAAATGCACGAGCGCCTTGCTTTTCAGGACAGGAGCGTCCGGCAGCAACTCAACCTTTGCATCGATCTTTTTTGTCGGGGTGAGCCTTTCAGGGACGACTACCGTATCGCCTCTGGACAATTCATCCTTGTCCACTCCCTGGAGGTTGATGGCTACCCGCTGACCGGCAAACGCGGTCGGGATCGGTTTGCCGTGACTGTGAAGACCCCTTACCTTGCTCTTTATCCTGCTGGGAAGAATCTCGATGTCCTGATCAACCGAGATGCTTCCTGCAATGGCTGTTCCGGTCACTACAGTCCCGAATCCCTTCAGGGTGAATACCCGGTCAATCGGCAGACGGAAGAGACCCTTTGTCGGTTTGGGGTCAACCTGCAATGCCACTTCCCTGATTTTTTCCTTCAGCAGATCGAGATTTGCCATGGTCCTTGAAGAGACAGGCACGATCGCTGAACCCTCCAGAAAGGAGCCCTTGACAAAACTTCTCACTTCGTCTTTCACAAGGTCGAGCCAGTCCTTCTCAACCAGGTCTGCCTTCGTAATCGCGATAAGGCCGGACTTGATTCTGAGAAGGTCGCAGATATGCAGGTGCTCACGGCTCTGCGGCATGATCCCCTCATCCGCTGCAATAACCAGCAGTACAAGGTCTATGCCTCCGGCCCCTGCAAGCATGTTCTTGACAAGCCTTTCATGGCCGGGCACGTCCACAATCCCAACGGTCAGTCCGTCAGGATAGCTCAGGTCAGCAAACCCGAGATCAATAGTAATGCCCCGCTCCTTTTCCTCCTTAAGCCTGTCCGGATCCGTCCCTGTCAGTGCCTTGACCAGGGAGCTCTTTCCGTGATCAATATGTCCTGCTGTCCCGAGAATGATATGGCGCATATTCATAACCCTGCCTCGCGTTCTATTATAGCGCAAGAAATGTTTTCATGAATGAACCTTCGAGAAATCTCCCCTCACCGCCTGTCTACACAGGAGGTGCACGGAGATGAGTCGCTGCACTCAACTGGCAGTTATGTTGCTCAGCAGAGCAATTTGCCGGCCCTGAGAATCTCTTTTCTGCTTTTGTCAGGATGGACCAGGGTAACCGTCGGTCTGAAAAAAACAAAATCCTGATGGAAGGGCGTCTTGATGGTTCCGCCCATGGAGCTGTTGTCTCCGAGCGCCATGTGTATAGTGCCCAGTATTTTTTCTGACTCCAGTATATTATCCGGTCTTGTAGCCGCATTGTTTGTCCCTATGCCAAGCTCCGCGATATTGCCGTTTTCCTTTTTTTCAGCGAGTTTTTTTCTGAGGTATCCGACATATTCATCGGCACCTGAAATGTGTACCACATAGCCGTTTTTTATGATAAGCGTGACCGGCGACCGAAGCTGCCTTGTGGGTGCCCATTCGAGGACGAGCTTGCCCTGTGCGGTCCCTTCCACCGGTGCAAGATATACCTCACCCGCAGGAAGGTTTCCGAAGGCCCCCTTTCTGGTCAGGATGCCTGTATCTGACAATACCTTGCGTCCTTTTTTCGAAAAAGAGATGCGGGTGCCGTTCGGGGTCCGCACTTCGATCCGTTCCGCCAGGTTCACAACCTTTGCAATGCCCATGGTTCTTCTGGCCAGTTCCTTCCAGTCAACGTTCATTGACCCTTCAAGCATCGTGATGTCAAAAAGAGGCAGGCTCGCGTATCTACACCCGCAGACAGTCGTCAGAAGATCCCTGAAGCTGGTATGGCTTGTGGAGTAATTGGAGAGCGCGATTACGCAGTTTACCGCAGCGTTCTTGTGTCGCCCGATGATTTCCCGTGCCTTTCTGATCTCCGGGTCCTTTGCGCGTTTTTGCAGTATAGGTTTCAGAAGGTGCTCTTTCTGCAGAGCTTTTATTGCTTTTTCACCGAACGAAAGCTTCCAGAGCCCCGCAGGAGGTTCAGCACCGTGTGTGCCGGTTGCCGGAAATTCAAAGTATATGACTGAGTTGCAGAACGCCTTGCCGATTTCTGATGCCAAAAGGGAAAGGCTTCTGATCTTCAGCCGCCTGTCCCATTCCGCTTCTGTCACTTCTTCATTATCAGAAATCCTGTCATTGAAGATAAGCACCCTCTCATGTCTTCTGACACCGAGGTTGATTCTGAATATATCCCTTAGGGTAGTGTTAATTAACGTATCCAGGACATTTCCGATCTTCTGCTCTTTTTCCAATACCGAAAAAACCCGGCGTGAAGGAACAGTGCAGAGCCGAGCATTTTTACTTGAACAAAAATTCCATCTGTTTGAGATGTTCGCCAGGGAAACTTATCGGATAATCACAGTCAAAACAGGCAGTACAGTAATTGTGAGAATCCGGGACGATCTTCTTGAGCCCTTCAAGGCTGAGATAGGAAAGCGTGTCTGCGGTGACATACTTCCTGATCTCGTCAAGGAGATGGGTAGACGCGATCAGTTCCCTTCTCGTAGGGGTGTCGATACCGTAAAAGCAGGGACCGATGGTCGGCGGGGAACTAATCTTGAGATGCACCTCTTTCGCGCCTCCGCCTTCCCGGAGCATCTTGACAATCTTCTTGCTCGTAGTGCCTCTGACGATCGAATCGTCGATCACAATGAGCCGTTTCCCCTCAAGAAGCTTCCGAACGGGGTTCAGTTTTATCTTTACCCCGAAATGCCTGATGCTGTGTTTTGGTTCGATGAATGTTCTTCCGACATAGTGGTTTCGTATGAGACCGAAATCGAAGGGAATTCGGCTCTCTTCCGAAAACCCGATGGCAGCAGGAACACCGGAGTCAGGGACAGGGATGACAAGGTCAGCATCTATCCTGGACTCCCTTGCAAGCTGCCTGCCGAATTCCTTCCTCATTTCGTTCACGTTCTGACCCCCGAAGATGTTGCTGTCCGGTCGTGAGAAATAGATGAACTCGAATACACAGAATGCTTTCCGGTGACTGTTGAATATCTTCAGAGACTCAAGCCCCTGTTCATTGACGATCAGCACCTCGCCCGGTTCAATGTCACGGATATAGGTTGCGCCGATCAGGTCAAATGCGCAAGTCTCTGACGCGATAACCACCGCGCCATCTTTCATTCCGAGACTGAGCGGTCTCACTCCGAAGGGGTCGCGTACGGCGATGAGCTCTTTTTCTCTCAGAATAAGCAGGCTGAATGACCCGCTGATCTGGGAAACGGCGTGGGCAACTCTTTCATAAAAGTCATTTCCCTTTGAATGAGCGATAAGATGCACGATGACTTCACTGTCAGATGATGACTGGAAAATAGCTCCTTCATCCTCCAGAGAATTCCTGAGGTCCGATGCGCTGACAAGGTTTCCGTTGTGCGCGATCGCGAGCGTACCGAGCGCAAAGTTCGCCACGATGGGCTGCACATTCTTGAGCACACTCGTTCCTGCGGTCGAATATCTGTTATGGCCGATCGCTATGTGGCCCGGAAGCCTTCTCAGACGTTTTTCACTGAAGATGTCGGCGATAAGCCCCATGGACTTTTCGAGAAAAATCTGCTTTCCGTCAGAAGAGCATATGCCTGCACCTTCCTGGCCCCGGTGCTGCAGTGCATACAGCCCGAGATATGTCAGATTTGCTGCTTCAGGATGTCCGTAGACCCCGAATACGCCGCACTCTTCATGAATATCATGGAACATGACAGATATATTTTAACATATATAAGTTCCTTGAAAAAAAGAAATTTTGTTGACCTTAAAATTCGTTCTATGGTAGAAAATTAGATGAATGAAAAGCAGAAAATGCTTTCCCATCTGCCCTCGGTTGATGAGATCTTGAAGCAAGAGCAATGCATTGCATGGCTTCACACCTATCCGAGAAGATATGTCCTGCAGGCGGTGCGGCAGGGGATAGATGCGAAGAGAAAAGAAATCATCGAAGGCCTCGCTGCTGACCTCTCGGACGAGGTGATGATGGCTGACATCGCGAGGAATCTGGAAAAACTTGCTTCTCTCAGCCTGCAACCGCTCATCAATGCAACCGGGGTAGTAATCCATACCAACCTCGGCCGCTCCACATTATCGGAGCGGGCGCTTGAGAATATCAGAAGGGTGTCCGAGAGCTATTCGAATCTTGAATACGATATCGCGCAGGGCAAAAGAGGAAAACGGTATACGCATATCAAGCGCATCCTCAGGGAGGTTACCGGAGCAGAGGACGCACTGGTCGTGAACAATAACGCGGCGGCCGTGCTGCTCTGCCTGAATACCCTTTCGAAAGGGAAAGAGGTGATCGTTTCACGGGGAGAACTGGTCGAGATAGGAGGTTCTTTCAGAATGCCGGATGTCATGGCCGCAAGCGGCGGTATTCTCAGGGAAGTGGGGACGACCAACAAGACCCATCTCCATGATTACGCACAGGCAATCAATGAAAATACCTCTCTGCTCCTGAAAATACATACATCCAATTTCAGGATCGTGGGATTCACCGAAGAAGTATCCATAGAGGAACTTGTAACGCTCGGGAAGAAACATCAGCTTCCGGTCATGTTCGATCTCGGAAGCGGATGTCTTGTCGATCTGAAGCAATATGGCCTGCACGATGAACCGGCTGTCAGGGAGATCGTCGCAAAAGGGGTTGACATCACGACCTTCAGCGGGGACAAGCTCCTGGGAGGCCCCCAGGGAGGGGTCATTGTCGGGAAAAAGGAATACATAGAGAGACTCCAGAAAAACCCGATGACACGGGCGATGAGGATAGACAAGCTGACACTTGCAGGATTCGAGGCAACACTGATGGAGTATGTCGATGAGGAGAAGGCAATGAAGAATATCCCGACTCTCAGGATGCTCCTTCAAAAGCCTGAAGAGATAAGGGCCAGGGCAAACAGGATAGCAAGGAAAATAAAGGGCCGGATCAGCGGCCTGCAGATTAAGGTTATTCAGGATGTATCAAGGGCAGGCGGCGGAGCGCTCCCTGAGGTTGACCTTCCTACCTATGCAGTAGCAGTCACTTCCAATGAACTCTCGGTCAACGAATTCGAAGAACGGTTGCGTAAGGGTACCCCGCCGATTATCACGAGGATCAAGGAGGATTCCCTGATCTTTGATGCAAGGACGATCAGGGAAAGAGATTTCGACGGCATCCTGCAGGGAATCGAGGCGGTGCTGTCAGGGAATTCCCCGTAACGCGACCTGTGCCGGACTGAGCAGTCTCACTCCGTACAGGTGGAATGCCGGAAAGTGTTCAACTGCAGCAATACGCAATGCCCGTGCAATTCCAATCCTTCTGCATAATACCTGGAAATTTACAAATACGCAGACACATGCGATAATTGAAATGCAAAGCATATGTGTTACGAACAGAAAAGGCTTTTTCATACGCGACAACAGAGCAGGATTTGACATGGCATACGCAGGCAGGCTGTCCGGTTGCTATATCAAAGGAGGAAAAGGAGCGTGAATATCCCGCTTGCTGTCCTGATCATAGAGGATTCGGACGATGACACTCTGCTCATTGTCCGCGAACTGCGGCAGGCGGGTTATGATCCCCGATATGAAAGGGTTGAAACCGCCCAGGCGATGAGAAAAGCCCTTGAGCAACAGATGTGGGATATCGTCGTTTCGGATTATGTGATGCCCAGTTTCAGCGGACTGGACGCATTGAAACTCATGCAGGAGAAAGGTCTTGACCTCCCGTTTATTATTGTTACCGGCAATATCACCGAAGATATGGCTGTTGAGGCCATGAAAGCCGGTGCCCATGACTGTGTGATGAAAGGCAAACTGTCGCGTCTCGCTCCCGCAGTGCAGAGAGAACTGAGAGAGTCGGAAGGACGCAAGAGACGCAGGCAGGCGGAAGAGAAACTGCGCCAGATAGAGGAACAGTATCGTGCTGTTATTGAGGATATGCCGGCGCTTATCTGCCGCTTCCTGCCCGATGGCACCCTTACCTTTGTCAACGAGGCATACAGCCGGTATTTCAACAAAAACAGTGCGGAACTCATAGGGAGCAATTTCTTGCATTTCATCCCGGAACATGAAAGAACGCATGTCAGAAAATTGTATTCGTCGCTGACTCCTGAGAAACCGATCATTCACTATGAGCATACCGTATTGGCCCCTGACGAAACAATCAGGTGGCAGCGGTGGATTGACCGTGCGATCTTCAACCCGCACGGCGTGCTCATTGAGTATCAATCCATCGGAGAAGATGTGACTGATCTCAAGAAGGCTGAGGAAGAAAAACTCAGGCTGAGAGAGCAACTTCTTCAGGCCCAGAAAATGGAAGCCATCGGCCAGCTTGCCGGCGGCATCGCCCACGACTTCAATAACATTCTGACAGCAATCATGGGGTATGTGCATTTTTTGAAGGCAAGCCTGACTGCTGATAAACCTGCACGGAAATATGTCGACCAGATATTGTCAGCCGCAGAAAGGGCGGCAAAACTTACCCAGAGCCTTCTGGCTTTTAGCAGAAAGCAGATCATCAACCCGAAACCGTTGAGATTAAACGAAATTGTCGAACATATCCAGAAACTTCTCCTCCGGATTATCGGGGAAGACGTAGAGCTGAGTACTATCCTGACCGGGAAAGATACCGGGGTAATGGCAGATGCCGGACAGATTGAACAGGTATTGATGAATCTTGCGGCAAATGCAAGGGATGCAATGCCCGAAGGAGGGCTCCTCAGGATAGAAACCGAGGTGATCGAACTGGACGAAGCATTCGTGAAGATGCACGGATATGGAAAAAACGGCAGGTACGTGCTGATGACAGTTACGGATACAGGAACAGGCATGGATCAGGGAATCCGGGAAAGGATATTTGAACCGTTCTTCACCACAAAGGAATTTGGCAGGGGTACAGGTCTTGGCCTGTCCATCGTGTATGGCATCATCAAGCAGCATGAGGGATTCATCAATGTCTACAGCGAACCCGGCAAGGGGACAACATTCAAGATATATCTTCCCCTGATCACCGCAAGAACAGAAGAAGTGCAGCCGGAGAGCGTGAGCCCTTTGGCTGGTGGTTCGGAGACCATACTCCTTGCAGAGGATGATGACGGTGTCCGGATATTCACCAAATCCCTGCTTCAGAAGTTCGGATATACCGTCGTGGAGGCGTCGGACGGGGAAGACGCAATACGCAGGTTCAGGGAATATCAGGACCGGATACATCTCCTCCTCATCGATGTCATCATGCCGAAGAAGAACGGCAAAGAGGTATATGATGAAATAACAAAGGTAACCCCTGAAATGAAAGTGCTCTTCATGAGCGGGTATACCGCGGACATCATCCACAAGAAAGGGATTGCCGAGGAAGGACTGGATTTTGTCCTGAAACCTGTCTCGCCGACCGAGCTGCTGAGAAAGCTGCGGGAACTGCTTGACAGGTGATTCAGCATGAAGGAGTATATGGGCACAGATGATTGCTGCATGTGCAGGAGCCGGAAACACTGAACATGAGGGAGTGAAAACCGTATGCCATGACGAGACATAAGACTCGCACAGGACGCATACTTGTTGTCGATGATGACACTGCCGTACTGGCCCCGCTATCTGACATTCTGTCCGAAATGGGCTATGAGGTTGTAGGGTACCTTTCGCCAAATGAGGCTTTGCCGGTATTGGAGGAAAAGGATTTTGACCTGCTGATTACCGACCTTATGATGCCGGAAATGGACGGCATTTCCTTTATTAAGAAAGCTCAGGCAAAAACCCCTCTTCTTGTGTGTGTTGTGGTGACCGGACATGCGACGGTCAGGACCGCAGTGGAAGCAATGAAGGCCGGTGCATTTGATTACATCACAAAGCCCATAGAATGGAAAAACCTGCGGCTGATACTGGAACGGGCAATGGAAGTCAGCCAGCTTCGGAAATCAGAGGAAAAATACCGTGCGATTGTTGAAGATCAGATGGAATTTATCTGCCGTTTCCTGCCCGATGGTACCATTACTTACATCAACAAGGCATATTCACGTTTTTTCAGCAGCATACCCGAAGAGCTTATCGGCCGGAATTTCTTTCAGTTTCTGTCTGACGCGGTGAGAGATTGTGTAAGAACGCATTACTCTTCCCTGAGTCCGGGGAATCCGGTCACAGCCTATGAGCTTTGCATGACTAAACCTGACGGGGGAATCAGCTGGCACCGGTGGACGGGCCGGGCATTATTCGATGACCTCGGACGCCTTATCGAATTTCAGTCAGTGGGCCATGACATTACCGAACGTGTACAGGCAGAGCTGGAGCTGAAAGAGTCGAGAGATCAGCTGAAAGCGCTCACCAAGCGCCTGGCAGAGGCAGAAGAGGCTGAGCGCCGGAGACTTGCCCGCGAACTGCATGACCTGGTGGGACAGAACCTCACGGCGCTCGGGATTAATCTGAATATGCTTCATGACCAGCTGTCCCCGGTAATGACACAAGAGATCGGGATGCGGCTGAATGATGCGCTCTCCATACTTGCGGAGACAGCAAAGAGCATACGGGATGTCATGACCGATCTTCGTCCTTCTGTTCTTGATGACTATGGCCTGTTTGCCGCAATGCGCTGGTACAGCGACCAGTTTTCAAAGCGCACCGGCACCGATATCGTTCTGCAGGGCAATGAACTTGTTCCGCGATTGCCCGTTGAAGCCGAAACGACTTTTTTCCGCATTGCCCAGGAAGTATTGACCAATGTGGCGAAGCATGCGCAGGCACAGCACATCACAATCTCCCTTCAAGAAGAGAGGGGAATTGTACAGATGGCCATTACTGATGACGGCAAGGGATTTGCACACACTCTGCTGAAAGAGATTCCCGGCAGGAAAGGGTTGGGGCTGATCAACATTAAGGAGAGAGCGGAAACAATTGGCGGAAATGTGCAGGTGACCTCCGCGCCGGGAAAAGGTACACGGGTCGCAGTTGAAATAGCGAGATGAAGGGATGACGATAAGGGTTTTTATTGCTGACGACCATGCGGTGGTGCGGGATGGACTGAAACTCCTGCTGGAGGCGCATGGTGACATCGTGGTCGTTGGCGAAGCAGCAGACGGACGCCAGACAGTGAGAATGGTAAAGCAGTCGCGTCCTGATATCGTGCTAATGGATGTTGCCATGCCGAAGCTCAATGGCATAGATGCTGCCCGTCAGATCCTCGAATGCTGCCCTTCCATTAAGGTGGTTGTGCTCTCCATGCATGCCTCAAATGAATACGTCTATCAGGCATTGAAGGCAGGTGCGAGGGGATATCTTCTGAAGGAATCGGCGGGCAAAGAGGTGGTAAATGCTGTGCGTACCGTTTACAGCGGCAGGAGGTATCTGAGCCAGCAGATTACCGAAACAGTCCTCGAAGGCTATATGCAAAAGGCAGGCGCAATGTCTTCCAGAAGTCCGGTGGAACGTCTCAGTACCCGTGAACGGGAGATCCTGCAGTGTATTGTTGACGGAAGATCCAATGCCGAGATTGCAAAACACCTTTCTCTTTCCATTAAGACAGTGGAAACATACAAAAGCCGCCTGATGGCAAAACTCAACATACATGACCTACCCGCTCTGGTAAAATTTGCGATCAGGCATGGACTGACAACAGTCAAATAAATCCGTACCGTCGTCAAAATATCCCCTCAGGTTCTGTCAAGATCTCCTGACAGACAACAACACAACAAAATACTACAATAGTATTTATTTAAATATTTATGTAAAAATTTTGGGTAAAACTTGTGTCTGGCGCAGATAGCACACAGAAACCTCAGAAGCCAACGATCCTTGTGGTAGAAGATCATGACGCCTTGCGTGATTCTTTGAAAAAATGGCTCAGTTCGATTTTCCAGGACTGCAGCGTGCTCCAGGCCAGAAGCGGAGAAGAGGCGCTGGATGCGCTTTCGGACCATCCGCCGGATGTCGTCTTAATGGATGTCATGCTGCCGGGGATGAACGGTATCGAAACTGTCCGGAAGATAAAGCATTCGCTGCCGGATGTCAGTGTGGTAATGCTGAGTATCTATGAAGACCCTGCGTATAAGACAGATGCAGCGGACGCAGGGGTGGATGCATATGTGTCAAAGCGGAAAATGGGAACTGAATTGATTCCGGTCATTACAAAGCTGCTGTATGGTCAGGGGTTCAGAAATGCGGGTTTGTCAATATAATGCTGTGAAACATGACATATACCGGACCTTATTGCCCACAGGAAACAATCTTCCCAATCTCCTCTTTTTTCGGCAACATGCGAATATTCAAAAAAATATGTGATAAAATCATGATAACGCAATCTGACATGAACACCATCCGGATATGGCCCCGGAAAAAACTTGTGTGTATTGTATCGCTGTCCGGATCAGACAAATGACACAGAAAAGGAAAAAAACAGCGCGCAGCACCGAATTACCTGCAAAGATGAAATGCTGGGAGGTTTTTCAGTGTGCAGAAAGAGACTGCCCCGCATTCAGGAAACGCGACCTGAAATGCTGGCTCAAATCAGGGACTCACTGCAGGAAAGAGATCCATGGCAAATTTGTGGAAAAGCTGGAAATGTGCCTTGCGTGTAAGGTATTTAAAGCCAATATGGATGTTGCTGCAATGCACAAGACCCTGAAATCGGTCAGCGTCCAGCTCAAAGAATACAGGAAAAAGGTTGCTGCCCATGACCGCGAACAGGAACACATGAATATGGAACTCGCGATAGGGATGTCCGAGGTCTTTGAGGCATTGAAAAAGATTTCCCTGGGCGACCCTTCGATAAGAATCGGGGAAGCTTCGAAAATCGAGCTGGTCAGGAAATTGAAACAGATCGTGAACCTCACCGCGGAAAATATCGGGGAGATTGTTAACCAGTCTCACGAGTTCGCGATGGTGCTTGCCGAACATTTTGATGTCCTGCATCGGGTATCACAGGGGGACCTGCATGCACGGGTCTCCGGAAAATCTCCCATTGAACTGCTGGAAGCGCTCAAAAACGTCACCAATGACATGATCGTGAGCATTGAACGGGAAATTGCCGAGCGCAGGCAGACCGCGGAAACCCTGCGGAGTCTGGAGGCGCTTGAATCATCGATCCTCAGCGCGATCCCTCACGCGGTCGTCGGGCTCCGCGAGCGCAGGATATTTTTTGCGAATAACGCGGTTGAAGCGGTTTTTGGATGGAAACCGGAAGAGCTGATCGGCAGGAACACGCGCGTTCTGTACCGGAGTGACGAAGAGTATGAGGAGATAGGAAGGCACTTCTATCCTGTTCTTGAAACGCAGAGAGTCCACGGGGAGGAATTTCCCTGCAGGAAGAAGAACGGCGCAGACATGATGTGCATGGTGAGCGCATCGGTGATTGGTCCGGCATTGGAGCAACAGGGCATCGTTGTCATTTATGAAGACATCTCTGAACGCAAACATATGGAAGCAGCGCTCAGGGAGAGCGAAAAGAAATACCTTGACCTCTATCAGAATGCGCCTGACGGCTACCATTCACTGGGACCTGACGGCACAATCCTTGAAGTAAACAATACATGGCTTGAGATGTTCGGATACGATCGGGATGAGATCCTCGGTAAAAGTACATTTCCTGACCTCCTCACCGAGGAAGGGAAACAAATCTTCCGGCAATCATTTGCCGAGCTGAAACAGAAGGGATCAGTCGAAAACATCGGGTATTCTGTTCGGCGGAAAGACGGCACCCTGCTCCCTGTGGTGATTAATGCCACTGTGGTGAATGATGAACACGGACGATTTGTGAGAACACGGACGATTGTTCGTGACAACAGCGAAAAGATGGTATACGAGAAACGGCTTATGCGTGCATCAAATGAATGGCGTGCAACATTCGACTCCATGCCGTACGGCGCCATGCTGCTTGATAGAGACCTGAAAATCATGCGGGCCAATATCTACCTTTCCGGCATATTTCAGAAACCTATTCAGGATTTCATAGGGGCTGATTGCAGCATATTGCCATTCACTCACAGCGGGCCGAAAGAGTTCTGCACTATGCTCGGGACCAAGGATACACATGCCACAGAGAAACTGGAATTTCATGATACGGTGCTCAACCGGCATTTTCTGATGCAGGGAACCCCTGTACTGGACGATGAAGGGCTGATAAGGGCTTTTGTGATCTCCCTGATCGATATCTCCGAGCTCAAGGAAAAGGAACAGAGACTGACCGAAGGCAAGGACGCGTTTTTCAACATGCTCAAGGAACTGGACGTTTCCTATAAGGAGCTCAAAGGGCTTTATGAGAGCCTCATCCATTCATTTGTCAATGCGATAGATGCAAAAAGCCCGTGGACAAAAGGACACTCCGAACGGGTCACCCGCTATGCAGTTGCTATTGCACGCGAGCTCGATCTCAGGGAGAAAGAGATCGATATGCTCAGGATCGCTGCCCTCCTTCATGATATCGGCAAGATCGGCACGTACGACCAGATTCTGGATAAGCCGGGAAAGCTGACCGACGAAGAATTTGCCCTCATACGGATGCATCCGGTGCGGGGGGAGGAGATCCTGAAACCCATAAAACAGTTCCAGGATCTGCTTCCGATTGTACGGCATCATCACGAACGATTGGACGGAAGGGGATACCCCGACAAACTTACAGACGGACAGATACCGCTCCTGTCAAAGATTATCTGTATCGCCGATTCGTATGATTCCATGACATCCGACCGGCCGTACAGGCCTGCTCCGCCACCGGAATACGCGCTCTCCGAACTGGAAAAATGCAAAGGCACCCAGTTTGACCCGGACGCTGTAGATGCGTTTCTCAAATTTCTCGCAAAAAACGGAAAGTAATCCCGCCAGGTACACATAAACAGCTTCCTTCTCTGTAAATAGGTTTTACATGAAGGGGTGTGCAGGTGTGGTATCATGAAAAAATGAAGATCCTGATACTGAATACACTGAAGATCTTCCTGAGAAGCTTTTTCCAGGGATGCCGGGATGTCTGATGAAAAGTGCATACTCCTTTTTGTAAAAACCCCCGCACGGGGGAAGGTAAAATCGCGCCTCGCAGCGGAACTGGGCGAAGAGAGTGCCCTGCACCTGTATGAAAATTTTGTCCTTGATATGCTGGATACCCTGAAAGGGGTGGAACACAGGCTGAAAATCTGTTTCTTTCCCCCGGATTCGGAAAAACAGCTGACTGACTGGCTCGGAGAAGGCTATGCATATCTGCCCCAGAGAGGTTCCGATCTGGGTGAAAGAATGAAGAATGCCTTTCTCGCTGCCTTTGCGGAAGGGTTTTCCAGGGTCCTGATCATCGGCAGTGACATCCCGGATATCCCATATGCACTGCTCAATGAGGCACTGGCATCAGACACAGCCGATGCAGTCATCGGACCGTCATCTGACGGAGGCTATTATCTGATCGGGTTTACGCGTCACTCCTTTCTCCCTGACATATTCAGCGGGATCGCGTGGGGCACTGATACAGTCTTCGAAAAGACAATGGAGATATTTGCGGAACGCAGGAGCAACGTGCACCTGCTGCCGCAATGGCAGGATGTGGACAGGCTCCGGGATCTCAGGGAGTTGTTTGCGAGAAACAGGGATTCGCAGTTTGCAGAATCAAGGACAATGGCGATTCTGAGGGAAAATCAGGAAACGTTTTTTCAATACACAGGACGGGGTTTCACGACACACCAATGAACCATGCATTTTCCGTGGTAATTCCGGTCCTCAGTGAGTCATCGATAATCAACCGGACTGTTGAGCATGTCTGCAATGCGGGGGCAGGCGTTAGTCTCGAAGTGATAGTGGTCGATGGAGATCCCGGGGGAAGTACGATCCGCTGCATTCGCCATGAAAAGGCGGTGACGCTGATATCTCCGAAAGGCCGTGGGCGGCAGATGAATACAGGGGCATCTGTTGCCCGCGGAGATATCCTGCTGTTCCTTCATGCGGATACGGAACTTCCTGACCAGGCCTTCAGCGCCATCGCGTCATGTATCGACAATCACTATGCAGGAGGGGCATTCGATCTGGGCATCAAATCGCAGCGGTTTGTATTCAGGCTGATCGAACAGATGGTCCGCATCCGGACACGTCTTACCGGGATACCATACGGGGATCAGGCCATTTTTGTCACAAAGGAGTGTTTTGCAGAGGTGAAGGGGTTCAGGGAGATTCCGGTCATGGAAGACGTTGACTTCATGAGGCGCATTAAAAGGGCTGCACGCAGGTTCTGCATCATTCCATGCAAGGTAATGACGTCTTCACGGAGGTGGGAGAAAGAGGGCGTGCTCTTCTGCACACTGCGCAACTGGATGCTGATCAGTCTTTACCTGTTGGGCGTGCATCCTGACAGGCTGACAAAATTCTATCACAGAGACCCCTGACCCTGAATTGACCGCAGAACTGCCCTCTGAAAATCCTGTTCCGCTGTTCCCCGGAAATTCCCATGAGGATTCGGTGATACTTTATAATACTACCAGGGCATGAATAAACATCGTCCGCAAGGGAACGGGCTGAGTACCCGGGATAACGACTCAATTAATACACAGGGAGTACCATGTTTGACAGATTACGGTCTATACTTTCGCACGCAACAGCTGAGTATGCGGATATCCGGTACGAGGTAAAAAAGGATACAAGGATAGTTTTTCACGGAAGGGAGCTTTTTCATATCGGCTCGAACGCAACGGACGGGTTTGTCGTAAGAATCCTGAAAGACGGGGGATTGTCTTCTGTTGCATTCACGCGTGCGGAGGATGCCGTAAAAGCGGTAAGCACTGTGCAGGAAAATGCCGCACTCATGGCCAGCCATGCAAAAAAACCTGTGGTGTTTGCGAATACCGATGCGATTAAGGATACGTTCCTTCCTGATATCGAAGAGGACCCCCGGATTATCCATATCGATGAGAAACTCCGGCTGACAGAGCACTATAATTCCATACCGATACGGCACGAAAAGATAGCCACGACACATATCCACTACAGCGAAGTCATACGCGAAAAGCACTTCCTGAGTACAGAGGGATCTGAAATAAGGGAAGATCTTATTACTACCTATGTGGGAGGAATGATTACCAGCAAGGACGGGACATTGACACAGAATGTACGGGTATCTGCAGGGGGGAGTCACGGGTTTGCGCTGCTCAGGAACCAGGAAGAGGAATTCGAGAAAAAAACCGCAATAGCCATAGATCTGCTTTCTGCACAGCCGGTGCAAGGGGGCACATATAATGTGGTGCTCAATCAGGACCTGGCAGGCGTTTTTACCCATGAGGCATTCGGGCATTTCTCAGAGGCTGATCTGATTGAGGATTCCCCGACCATGAGGGAAAGGATGCAGATCGGCGCATGTCTTGGCAGCGAAGTGCTCAGCATCACTGATGACCCTACCGTGCCGCGGCAGCTGGGTTTTTACTGCTACGACGATGAAGGGGTGAAGGCGCGTCCTGTAACACTGATGAAACAGGGCGTCCTTGCGGGCCGTCTGCATTCAAGGAGAACTGCTGCTGCCTTCGGAGAGGCATTGACCGGACATTGTGTCGCGGAGGATTACCGGTATGCCCCATTGGTGAGGATGGGGAACATATTTATCGAACCCGGCATGCATTCCCTTGAAGACCTCCTGTCGATGCTTGGAGACGGCTTGTATATTCTTGATCATAAGGGGGGACAGACGAGCGGGGAAAATTTTACCTTCGGCGCACAATACGGCTATATCGTGAAGAGAGGCAGGATCGGGTCCATGATACGGGACATAAACATTTCCGGCAACCTTTATCATACCCTCAAGAACATCTCTGCAGTCGGGAACGATCTTGTGCTGAGTAATTCAGGGGGATGCGGGAAAGGGCAGCTGAATATCCGCTCCTGTCACGGGGCTCCTCATACGCTCGTCAATACGGTGATTATAGGAGGAATATAATGGAACACCTCCTGGAGAAAGCCGGAAAAATCTGTGACCAGGCAGAGGTGTACGCCTCGGAGAGCAGGGGAGACAGGGTATCCTTCGAGAACGGGCGGTTAAAGGACATTGAGAGCAGCTTCCAGTACGGAGTGAGCCTGCGGATCATCAGGGATAATATACTGGGGTTTGCCTACACGAAAAATCTTGCGGACGAAGACGAACTTATACGGAACGCCCTTGATTCCCTGAAGGGAGGTGTAGAAGGTTCCTTTCGCCTTCCCCTCACAGAGAGAGTGCCTTCCCTGGATACCTTCGATGCTTCTCTCGAGACCCTCACGAATTCCGCACTGGTCGGGGAAAGCGCAAGGATATGTGATCTCCTGTCCCAGAAGACGAAAGGACAGATCAATGTATCGGCGAACAGGTCGGTTCACAGGAAAAGGCTCATGAACAGTTCAGGGTCAGACCTTGGCCTTCGGTCATCCGCATATGTGCTGAATGCACGGGTCCTTTATCCCTATTCCTCTGCATCCCTGAACCGCCCCCATGTCGTAAAAACTTTCAAAAGAGTCCCTGATGAATACCTGGATCATCTTGCCGGAATGTACAATCAGTCAGTAAGGGAAGCGACGCCTGACCGGAAGAAACTGAAAGTCCTGTTTCTTCCTGAAACTGTCTATGTGCTCATGTGGAGACTGCAGCACGCGGTCAACGGGATGAGCATCTACCAGAGAACATCGCCTCTTGCAGGAAAATTGGGCGAGAAGATATTTGATGAAAAACTCACTGTCGTGAATGATCCTCTGAATGATTCTCTTCCCGGTGCAAGGGCATTTGATGATGAAGGGACCCTGTGCGGCAGCTTCCCTTTGGTCGAACGCGGTGTGCTCCGCAATTTCTGTTATGATCTGTATTTTGCCAGCAAGCTGAAAACCGTCTCCTCAGGGCATGGATTCAAAGGATCGTTTTCGTCAAAGCCGCTTCCGTCGCTCAATCATCTTGTGATCATGCCCGGCAGCAGATCATTTTCCGAAATCGTGCAGTCCGTTGACTTCGGCATAATCGTTGCCGGAGCGCTGGGTGCACACAGCGGCAACATACCCAACGGGGACTTCTCTGTAGGTGTTTCACCTGCACTCTATATTGAGAAGGGCGAAATAACCGGGCATATAAAAGATGTGATGGTCGCCGGCAACATATACCACGCCCTGTCAGATATCATTGAGGTGGAGAACACCCTGCATCCCTCTTTCGGAGGCGAATTCCCTGCGCTGTTACTGGACAATGTCCACGTAACGTGCAAAACATAGTCCTGACTTACCGTCCCCGGGGATTCACCCTCATCACGTCAGCAGTATTGTATACGCAATAGCTGCGGGAAACTGGTAATATACAGCAAGTTTCCTTGACATCTCATGTGCAGAAAGACACATCCATGAAAATATTGTTGCCGACAGACGGCTCGGAAAACGCTGAATCAGCAGCACTGTTTCTGAAGCGGCTCAATCTGACGTCCGGAGACGAGATTACCCTGCTTCATGTAATCAGTGATGACCCGTTTCAGGATAAAGATGATTACTATTATTTGCGGATCAGACAGATCAAACAGGCAGTGGCACCAGGGATACTGCACGCTGCAGAAAACAGTCTGAGACCCGTTGCGGCAGTAATCCGCACCGCGGTCATGAACGGGTATCCTGATCAGTGTATCGTTGAAGCTGCGGTTGCTGCGGACGCTGACCTTATCATCATGGGGCCAAAGCGGCTGAAGGGAATTCGGTCACATATCGTGGGAAGCGTGACAAAATCCGTATCTATCAGTTCTCCCAAACCGGTTCTGGTGATCAAGCCTGTCAAAAAAGACACGCAGGACAGGATTACCATACTTTTTACTACAGACGGTTCTGATCATGCCAAAAAAGCAGGAGAGACATTGATGGGAATCCCGTTTCATGACAACGCGGAAGTAACCGTCCTGAATGTAACAGCCCCTGCCTTCCATGACATTCCGGAAAGGTTCATGTCCAGTATAGATGCGGGATTCACGGAAGACCTGAAAACATACAGCGTTGCTGAATCAGAGAAATCTCACACGATTCTCGAACAGGCAAGGGAGCATTTACGCGGGAAATTCTCCCGTATCAGCGTGCGTGCAAAGACCGGGGAACCATCAGATGAAATACTTCAGACCGCACATGATATCGGTGCGGACATGATTGTCCTTGGCAGCAAGGGCATGGGAGGGTTTAAAGGGGTAGTAGGCAGCATATCCAGATATATCCTCAGCGTTGCGGAATGTTCTGTGCTGGTCGCAAAAATACAGGGGTAAACGAATTAGGGAACAGAAGATCGTCTATCGCGTTTTTCTTCTCGGCCAGTTTTCGACGAATGAGACGATCTGCAGGCTGACCGAAGAGGGAAGGTCAACAAACCGTACCCCATAGTCTTTCAGTCCGGGTTCTTTGTCCGTTACTCTCACTACGACCCCATCGGCATGGATCCGAATTGAATTCGGGAGAAAAAAAGAACAGCTTATCCTGTCGCCTTCCTTCAGAACCCTGTCTGTTTCGAGCAGGATTCCCGATGCGCTGATATTCTGCGAGGTACAGAAAAAAGGCGGATCGTGTACGTCACCGCTCAGGGAAACCTTCACGACAACCCGGTAAGACGTCCTCTCTGAAATATTCAGAAGCTGCAAGACCTTCCACAAGAACGTTGCGGGTGCCAGAGGCTCGGTGATGTAGTCGCTTGCCCCGCACGTGAGGCACCTTTCGATGTCGGCCAGGGAGTCCGGACAGACTATGAGTATCGATACCTTTTTCAGCATATCATCCCCCCTGATAGTTGCACAGAACTGTTCACAGGGCAGATCAGAAAAATCCAGTGCGGCAATGATAAGATCCACATTTTCCTTCCGGTGAATGTCCAGTGCCTCATGCCCTGACTTTACGTAGAAAACAGTATTGTCATATCCGGCAAGCAGGCTTACATGCTGCCGGACGAAATCCTTCAGGGTATCGGTGATGATGATCTTTTTCATGGTGGTGATCCTGTGACAGTCTCCGGCAAAAGAGACAGTCTTCTCCTTTCCGTCAAGAAAATGTTTTACAGATATTATGAGGGTATCGCTGCCTGAATGCAAATACACCGATCAGATGTGAACATATCGTCATTTTTCTGCTCCTTCGGCAGGCAGGAAAAAATCCCGCATTAGTGCTTTATAAACAAATAAGAAAATGTTATAATATTTTCCATGAAGCCGAAATACAGAGAAAAAACACAAACGGGCTTTTTGTGCACACGGTACAGCTGCTCATTCACCAGTTCCGATTTCTGCAGGAAAAGAGCGGAAAACAATGTAAGTGAATGTCCTGCCTGCACAGGAATCAGACCGGGGGACAAGCGCAAGTCATCAAATCTTGAGTTCTGCGTGAAGCGCATGAAACCCAAAAAAGCAGCCTGATTCCGGTATCTCTGAGGGGAGTGACCAGGTAATAATCGTTCAGCGCCATCTCTTTCCGGCGTACCCTGAATGGTTATACCAATCCGGATGCATCAATTCCGCAGAGGGATTTCCGCGGAGCGCAGATATTGACTGGCAATCCGGCCAGAAGCCCTAAGGAACGCGTGCATGTATGCGTTTTTCAGTGTGGAAGTGCGTGTGTTGCCTGCTGACACCTCATGAAGGAGCGCATCCCGGCTGGAGATAGAACAGTATTGTATCCCTTCAGACATATCATTACTCGTGCCGGAGCATCGGATTGACTCAGACATCACAAATCCTTTAGACTTTAAACTCTTGTTTAGGTGTGCCTGCACGGTTATACCCGCAGTTTCCGAAGGGCCGAGTTCCCTGAAAAGACTCAATTTTTAACAGAGAGGGTGAGAAATCATGTCTGATGAGCATATCGAAAATAATTCCACTGGCAATGAAATGCACGGAGAACAGGAAGAGGACTTCGCCGTACTGTTCGCACAGAGCAATATGGCCGAAAGGCTGTTTCCCGGGCAGAAGGTCAGGGCACAGGTGGTGAGTATATCGGGCGAATTTGTATACATCGACCTTGGCGGAAAAACTGAAGGCGCGATAGACCTGAACGAATTCGTCAGTAAGGATGGTGGAATCGGTGTCCGCGAGGGTGATGAGATAGAGGCGTTTTTTGTCTCTGTCCAGGACGGTCTTCTGAAGCTCACGACCCTTATAGGCGGGTATTCAGCAGCGACATTGCACGCAATCAGGGATGCGCACGAAGCCGGCGTTCCGGTGAACGGAGATGTCAAGCGGGAGATTAGGGGAGGCTTCGAGATATCAGTGGGAGGCGTAAGATGTTTCTGTCCTTTTTCTCAGATAGACCTGAAAGGTGGAAGTGACAATAACGGGTATGTCAGACGGACATTCCCCTTTAAAGTACTCGAATACAGAGATGAAGGAAAAAAAATAGTCCTCTCAAGGCGGGTGCTCCTTGAACAGGAGAAGGAGGAAAAGGTCCGGAAGTTAAGGGAGACCCTCGTTGAGGGCATGGATGTCCCTGCAGAAGTGAAATCCGTACAGAAGTTCGGGGTTTTCGTAGACCTGGGAGGCATTGACGGACTTATTCCCGTAAGCGAAATATCGTGGGACAGGAATATCAGTCCCGGGGACGTGCTCTCTGTCGGGCAACACATCAGTGCAAGGATTCTTTCTCTGGACTGGGAGAAAAACCGTATCACTTTGAGTTACAAGGCGATGCAGCCTGATCCCTGGGACTCTGCAGCGGTCAGGTATCCGGCAGACAGCAGAGTGAGCGGCACTGTTGTACGTCTGTCTCCCTTTGGAGCTTTTGTCAGGCTTGAACCCGGCATTGACGGCCTCGTCCATATCTCCAATCTCGGCGCCGGAAGAAGGATCAACCATCCGAAGGAAGTTGTGGCAACTGGTCAATGGGTGGATGTCTATGTGCTCTCGGTAGACCCGCAGAACCGGAAGATTGCGCTCTCCATGCAGCCGAGGGTTGAGCCGGCTAAGATCATTCTCCCCTCCGAGGGAGATATCGTAGACGGAATAGTCGAAAGAATCATGCCGTACGGGATATTTGTAAAATTGAATACCGGCATTACCGGTCTGGTACCGAACCAGGAAATGGGAACTCCCTCAGGCACAGATCACAGGAGCATGTTCCCTCCCGGCAGAGAGATGCAGGTTGCGGTGATTGAAGTGGATACGGTTCACAACAAGGTCCGCCTCAGCCGCAAGGCGGTGCTCGAAAAGACTGCACAGGATGAGTTTAGAGAGTACACGGAATCTGTCAGGAAATCTGCTGCATCCTCTGGAGGACTCGGAAATTTGGGCGACATCCTGAAGTCTAAACTGGAAGAAAAAAACGGGGTCAGGTCTCAACATTAAACATTTCTTGTTCCTGCCCTCTCACGCTAAATGGTTGTCTTGTTTTTCGTCTTCTCTTCATACCGCTTGCATGCCTGGGAGACCGCGGCATAATCCATCTGGAACAAGGCGCCTATTTCTCTCAGGCTCATTGGGGTGAACTGCTTTATCAGAAAGAGTGTCATCTGGCGCAGAAAATTGCCCCTCCTCCTGCTAAGTATTTCTTCCCTGGAGACTGAAAACTCAGACATGACTTGCTGAATGATCTCTTCAGCCGTATGTGCGGTGAGCATTCTGGTCTCCGGAATCTCCCGCATATTGCCTATTTGTTCCGCCCGTTCCCTGATGGCGTGCAGGAAGTCTTCATCGCCAAGCACAACGCCCCTGAAGGAGTCTTTCACAGGGTTCTCCATCTTCAGATTTTCCATCACATACGATTCGTATTTCTTTCGGGACCTCTCAGGATCAGTGTCAAACTGCTCCAGAATAAACCCTGTATCGAGCTTTACCGATGATTTCTCTCCAATGACATAACCTCGATAACTGCTCCACGGATATCCCTTTAAATTTTCGACAATACCTGCCCTGTAAGGATTGAGATGGATATACGTAGAGAGCTGGATTCCATAATTGTTCTCATCGACAAGGAGGGATTTGTATCTTCCCTGGAAAACCACCCCCACAAGTTTATGACGCGCCTTGAACCAGTTGACGTAGGAGGTGTTGAGATAGTGCATGCCTTCAGAGATATTGGCCAAAGGGGTCTTAAGGAAAAGATGGTAATGGTTGTCCATGAGACAATACGCAAAACAGACAAAAGAATATTTCAGGCAGGTCTCATTAATCTTCCGGAGGAATGTCTGCCGGTCTTCATCATCATGAAAGACTGGTTCCCTCCGGTTGCCCCGGACAGTGATATGATACACTGCATTCTCAAAGGAGAGCCTCAAAGGTCTCGCCATATTGGGAGATTACCACACAAGGCTATTTATGTCAAATTTTGAGACCTGACCCCGTTAAGACCCCGTTAATTTTTATAAAGCGACACTATTTTATTCCTTTTGAAATTTTTTTAGGGCCGGGAAGATCGGCAAGAATCATGCATGACCGCTCTAATTTAGCTGCTGCCAAACGTATACGCCGGATGTCTTCCCTGTGTCCCTCAATCGTGCCGTGAGCAAAATTGAGCCGGGCGACGTTCATTCCCCACCTCATCAATTCCTCAAGGACGGTTTCTGAACGAGAGGCCGGGCCGATTGTGCATACGATTTTCGTTTTGTGATCAGACAATTTCACACCCACACTATTTCCCCCTAATCTGCACATACCGTGCAATGCCGTTTCTGGTAATCAAGCCGGAAAGTTTGTTGTTTTCTATAATGACTAACCGTCCTTTGTCTTCTTTTATCATTAATTCAAGTGCTTTCATGACTTCGTCTTCAGGAGAGACCTCCCATCTTTTGTCATGTGGCACTAAAATATCAGCTACCTTCTCCCTCCCCCAATTTTCTCTATGAATATTTTTAACCTCTTTGAGGGTAACAATGCCGAGAAATTTTTCGTCATCGATGATTGGGAATCCACCATAGCCATATCTGAGAAAATAATTAGTCACAGCCTCATCGACGGTAATGAATGAACTGAGTGTCACTATATCCTTCACCATTATGTCTCTAACTTTAATCCCTGACAAGCTTTCCTGAAGGGTTGATTGCTGGTAACTCGCCTGCGCTGCTGTATAGAGGAACCACCCTATGAGCATCAGCCACAATCCCACCTGGATACCGGTAAATATGGAGAATATTCCAAAAATGATAAAAAACAGGGCGATTTTCTGCCCGATGCTTGAGGCCTTCTGGGTTGCGTAATAAAAATTCTTTTTCTTCTCCCAGATTACGGACCTCAATACCCTACCGCCGTCCATAGGAAAACCAGGGATGAGGTTAAACACACCGATAATAAGATTGATCTGTGCGAGATAAGAAAAAAGCGCCTTTATGCCACCTGTTGTATTCCCCGATAAGAAGAAAAAAAGAACAGACAGGAAGAAGCTTGAAAGCGGGCCTGCAATGGCAATCCTGAATTCTGCCTTTGGATTAGGCGGTTCCCCTTTCATCTGCGCAACGCCGCCGAAAATAAAGAGGGTAATGCTTTCTATAGATATCTTATATCTCTGGGCGACAAAGGAGTGGGCGAGTTCATGGAATGCTACCGAGGCAAAAAGCAATAGGGCTGCGAGAGTGCCTTTTATCCAGTATGAGGCTGTCGGAAGATCAGGCGCTGCATTCGGGAAATAGTACGTAGACAGGGACCATGTTATCAAGCCAAAGACAATAAGCCATGAGAAATGCACCCGTATCGGTATCCCCATTATTTTCCCGATTCTCCATGCGCCCTGAAATAATGCGCTATTCATTTGTTGTCACCTCTTTCTTAGTTCTATCGAATTATATGGCAACTCTATCGTTATCTCCGTACCCTGTCCTGGATTACAGGTCCTCTTTTTTCCAGAGAGTCTCACCTGCCGGGACATGCTTGATTTCAAAAAAAGCGGATAGATACTCGACATCTTCATCACTCAGGAAATTGAATGCGCTTTTTCCTTCTTCATAATAGTGCAGATTTATATATTCTCCAGCATAGTCTTTATGTCCGGGAATAGGTAATACTGTCTTTTTGAAATTCTTCAATGATTTCATCGGTCAGAGAAGGACGAATTGCTGACAATATTTGCATAAAAATATCTGTGGTTACCCGATAATCTTCCCTGCTGGCATATTCCTGTTCAAACGCGAATTGAGCAACTTGTTGAAAGAGGTATTCAATATCCGCAGGCGTAAATCGGGAAGTCATCCTGACAATTAGATTCAGATCGATTTCTTCCGTATTGAGCTTGGACAGGTAATATTCAAGAATCGTTCTCCTTCCATCCTCGTCCAGACCACCAACCGGTATGATGCAATCGAACCGTCCTGGACGAAGCAGCGCGGCATCCAGCTGACGGATATAGTTGGTGGCACACACGAGCAATATTTTGTTCCCTTGATTCTTGAGCAGGGGAACTTGTTTGAGAAATTCATTGGTGATGGACTTGTCAACCCTTGATGCGATATCCCGACTTGCCGCGATTTCTTCGAACTCGTCAATAAAGATAACTGATTTTTCCAGGTTTCTCGCCTTTTCCATTGTTTTGTGTAAATTAATTCCAATTCTATCCACACCATCTACCATGAGCATGCTGGGCAAAATTTCGATATACCACCATGACAAGACACCTGCTATTGCTTTAACAAAATGAGTCTTGCCGGTGCCTGGAGGTCCAAAGAAAATAATGGTCTTCGGCGGAATTACTCCATGCTTTTTTGACAGGCTTTCTTCCGTCAGGGGAAGGATAATTCTTCGTTGAACCATCTGTTTTGGAGGCTGAGAATCAGATATAGTGTCCCATATTTCTCTGCTGATGATCTGAGCTCCCATCTCAGATAGGATATTCTGTCTTTCGTAGTCCATATATTCATTAAGGGCTTGATCCATATTTTCGAGAAAATCGATGCATGCAGTCCGCAATCCTGCATCGCGGCCGAGTTTTTCAGACATGAGCCATTTATGCTGCAATATTTTTGCCCAAATGTCAGTGGCGGTTTCAGGATCAAATTTTGTACCACTAATTTCAAAGATAGTGCTCGCACATTCATCTGGTGACGGTGTTTCCGGAAAACTTATATTCATCATTTACCTCTTTTTGTTCTTTTTAAAATTGTATTGCAAAATATTATAAAGGCCTTCTGTTTAATAAGCCCCTGGAGCAGAATGGATGTTTTTCCGTATGTCTGCCCACTGATCAGAGGGATAGAAATGACTTTCTCATATCAACGGTTTTCATGATTACTACGCCAGCCTCCTACTTCTGAAAGTACTTCCGAACTTTTGCAGCAATCTGACGATCTGTCATCTTGTCTACTGTTTCAATACCTACGATTCGTCCACCGAGGTTGTTTCTTTTAAGACGTTTTTTCAGTTCGTCTTTTGCGTCACCAGGACCAAATATCAGTATAGCTTCTGCATCACGAATACTCGCAATTACCGCATCGTAGTAGATATTGAGATTTCCCGTAAGCCTTCTCTGGCGGCTGTTGTTTTCATAATTTTTCCTTTAGATATCAGATCATCTCAACTATTTCAGTATACTACTAATTATAAGAGCTTTTTAGAGCGGGCGTCTTCTTTTAATCGCCTGGGGAAGGTATTCTCACCTCGACCGAGTGTTCCTGACGGTCGTCAACAAGGGGGATAGCCTGATCGTCGCGCTCAACACCATCGACTATCACACGTGTCCCGCCATTTCCGGTGCGCGTTTGCAGGACAGTGATATGGTAGATAGTTTCCCGGTATCGGTAGTGTACCTTGAATGTCTCCCAATCAGCAGGGAGGCACGGTGCGAAACTCAGTTTGTCTATGTTAAGCCGCAGCCCTAGAAGTGATTCCACGATAAGCCGGTACATCCAACCGGCAGATCCAGTGTACCATGTCCATCCACCGCGGCCGGTGTGCGGCGGGAACGCATATACGTCCGCAGCGACAACATACGGTTCCACTTTATAGGTTGCAATCCCCTCCGGTAATTTCGCATGGTTTATCGGATTTATCATTGCCAGCAGTTCCCATGCACGTCTGCTGTCGCCTAATTGAGCGAACGCCATTGCTGTCCAGATTGCCCCATGAGTGTATTGTCCGCCATTTTCCCTGACGCCGGGGACGTACCCTTTTATATAGCCGGGATTCAAATTCGATCTATCGAAGGGCGGGTCCAGGAGCTGGACCAGCGCATGCTCTCGGTTAACGAGGCGCTTATCCACAGCTTCCATTGCCATACGCGAGCGTTCAGCATCTCCGGCACCTGATAGAACGGACCAGCTTTGCGGAATGGAATCAATTTGGCATTCAGGATTACTCGCCGATCCGAGCGGCGATCCGTCGTCGAAGTAAGCACGGCGATACCATTCACCATCCCAACCATTCTGCTCGATGTTCCGGCGCAGCTGAGCCGCCTCCCTCTCACAGCGTTCGACGAAGGGCAGGTCATCATGTATGCGTGCAATATCAGTGAACCTCATGAGCACTTCATAGAGGAAGAATCCCAACCATACACTTTCGCCTTTGCCGTGTTCGCCCACAACGTTCATGCCGTCGTTCCAATCACCCGAGCCGATGAGCGGCAGGCCGTGTACGCCTACTAAGCTGATGCCTCTCAGGATAGCCCGCACACAGTGATCGTATAAACTGGTCGCTTGTTCAGACCGCTTGGGAAGATCGTAATACGAGTCCTCGTCGGCATTTACCGGGCGGCCCTCGATGAAGTAGACGGATTCATCCAATACCCCGGTGTCTCCGGTGCTGATAACGTAACGGCACGTGGCCAACGGTAACCAAAGGAAATCGTCCGAACAGTGAGTACGCACGCCGCGCCCTGACGGATGATGCCACCAATGCTGAACATCTCCCTCCTGGAACTGACGGGCAGCACAGAGGAGGATGTGTTCGCGTACGAGACGCGGCTCTGTGTGGATGAGTGCCATCACGTCCTGCAACTGATCGCGGAAACCGAAGGCGCCTGCCGACTGGTAGTATCCGCTGCGCGCCCAAAGGCGGCACGCTATAGTTTGGTATAAGAGCCAGCCGTTGGTCAGTACATTTACGGTCGGGTCGGGTGTTTCCACATTCACTGCGCCGAGCGTCTTATTCCAGTACTGCCAGACTGTTTCAAGCGTAAAGCGCGCTACAGCAGATCCACGAAAGCGCCGCAGCAGGTTGTCGGCGTCATTGGCATCTTGCCCTACGCCGAGTCTGAAGATGATCTCGCGTTCTTGTCCGTCGGCTAATTCGAATGGTATCTGTATAGCGGCGCAGGGATCCAAAGCGGCTCCTACCTTCCCGGAAAGCCGAGAGCGTTTCATCGCAGCCGGACTCCGAAGTGTGCCGTTGCGCCCAAGGAACTCTGTCCTGTCGCCGCTTAAGCTCCGGTTCGTATCGTCCACATCGAAGAAAGCAGTCCGGTTGCGAAATTCCGTGTTATATGAGTTGCGCGCAAAGAGCGCGCCGCTATTCGGGTCAATTTCGGTGATAACGTGCATGGACGATTTCGTCCGCAGGTCGCCAAGAACCCATTCAACGTATCCAGTAGTGGAAAGTCGGCGTGATCGCCCCGACTCGTTTCGCACTTTGAGCACCGTGAACTTGATAGGTGCATCCATGGCCACATAAACCCACACTTCTGAGTGGATACCACGCTCTGTGTGCTCGAAGACGCTGTAACCAAATCCGTGTCGGGTGACGTAAGGTGTCGCCCCGCGGCTGGGCAGCGGCATGGGGGACCAGAAGTGGCCGCGCTCTTCGTCACGGATGTAAAATGCCTCTCCGCTCGAATCGCTCACGGGATCGTTCCCCCAGGGAGTGAGGCGGAACTCATGGGCATTCTCGCTCCAGGTGTAGGCAAGCCCGCTCTCTGAAATGATGGACCCGAAGTGCGGGTTTGCCAGCACATTCACCCACGGCGCCGGCGTCATCTGGCCATAAGCGGTCGTAATAACGTACTCGCGACCGTCAGCTGTGAATCCGCCCAGCCCGTTGAAGAACGCCAGATCGTGGCGAGGCAGCGCGCCGACCGCCAAGGGTTCGGAGCGGTGGGTTCTGGTCAGTGTAAGGAGCGGCACTGTTACTTCCACAAGACTGCGACGGTTGATCTGGTCTGCCAGCGCCCCACGGCTATCGGTGATGATGGCGCGAGCGACCGTTTGGATCAGGATGCGGTCCTCCTCCGATATCTGGTCCGCAGGTCTTAGGAAAATGCCGCCGGGTCGATTGGTCACGTTAGCTTCGGTGCCCGCGGCAATGAGCCCCATGATCTGGTCTTGCAGAAGTTGCCGGTAACCGGCGTGATCTTCGTTCCAGATCACCAGGTCAATCGCCAGTCCCTTCAAACGCCAGTATGCGTGAGCCTGCACGAGTTGGCGCACCAGTTCGATATTTGTAGGATCTTCTATCTGCACCAGCACGATCGGCAAATCGCCGGAGATGGCGTAGCCCCAGAGACCGGATTGACCCCGGTGGTTTTTAATGAGGACGCTCGGTTCAGCGCGCAGCGAAGAATTAGCATAAATTATCGAGCTGGCAAGGCGCCCATAGAGTTGCGCGTCGGCCTCTGTGGCATTGAACTGCCGCAGAAAGACCTGGCCATGTGTCCATGCCAGATCAAAGACGCGATCCGCGAGATGTCGATCACGGTATTTCTCCACAAGGCCCAGACACACGTCGCGGGTTTCGCCGATGCCCGAGACAATATTTATCGTTACCGATTTTTCCGGATCCAGCGTTATCCGATACCGGATCGCGACAATCGGGTCGAGCACGGAACCCTCACTGTCCGAGAGAGCACCCGTAAAAAAACCATCTGCCCCGCTCATCGCTTGCGGATTTTCAACGGTGTTTCCACGGCCGATGAACTGCATGCGATCCGTCTCATAGGAAACTTCTCCGATCTCCGCCTCATGCACAGCCATCAGGTGAAACATCCAAGGCGTCTGCTCGCCTTGGGAGCGGGGTCGGCGAGTGCAGAGGATCGCCTGCTGCTGGCGAATGATCTCGGTCTGAACAAAGAGATTGCTGAACGCCGGATGCAGTGCTTCCGCGGCAGACGGTGCAAGAACCACTTCCGCGTAACTCGTAACATCAATCGCTCTGCGTGTCCGAGCCCGGTTGGTGATGCGGACTCGGCGCAGTTCAATGTCATCCTCGGGTGAAACAGCGATCTCCGTATGTGTGTCAAAGTCGTGGTCCCGGCAGCGAAACTCTACTTTCGCCTCCGAGAAAATCGCTTCGTAATTATTCGATTGATTGGCCGGTCGTTTGAGCGTCGGCTGATATGCGGTTGACCAGAACTCTCCGCTCGCCACGTCGCGGAGGTAACAGAATGTGCCCCAGTTGTCGCGGGTAGTGTCTTCGTGCCATCGTGTCACTGCGATATCCTTCCAACGGCTGTAACCGCCCCCCGCATTTGTAATCATCACGTGGTATCTACCGTTGGACAACAACTGCACTTCAGGGAGCGGCGTATCCGGGCTGTTAAAAACGCGGACCGGCATCCCTGTGACACTGGAAGCCCCCTTTATGTAGGAGAGTTCGGCGGTGTGCGAATAAAACGCCGTTGCCTTTGGTACCCGCTCTTGGAGCAACAGCATGGTTGCCTGGAACACCGGGTCCGACTCGAATCGCTTCTGCATCGGACGGTCCAGGAGCAGATAGGCCAAAGAGAGCAAGCTCATTCCAACGTGATGTGCCATGAAGGAGCGAACCACAGCACTCGACTGTCCGCGCGGCAGACGTGAAGGTGTGTAGTCGATCGCTTCATAGAAGCCGTATTTTCCTTCGAACCCTTCAGCAGAGAGCCGCTGCAGATTCATGCACGCTTCCTCTGGCGCTACCATCAACGCAAGCGCTGAGGCATAGGGGGCAATTACCAGATCCCCGGAGAGCCCGCGTTGGAGCCCCAGGCCAGGCACGCCAAAAGCGCGGTACTGGTAGTTAAGATGGCCATCGATCACGTTGTAGCCGGATTCCGAAATACCCCACGGCACTCCGCGTCTCTTTCCATATTCGATCTGCCCAGCCACAGCCGCCTTATAAGTCTGGTCGAGTAGCGTATTTTCATACGTAGGCATTACCAGCAATGGCATGAGATACTCAAACATCGATCCGCCCCACGAAAGGAGAATCGGCTCTCCACTCGTAGTGGTGAGCAGGCGCCCCAGGGTGAACCAGCTCTCCTGCGGCAGTTGTTCCTGCGCAATCGCCACAAAACTGCACAATCTCGCTTCTGAAGCCAGTAGATCGTAGTAACTCGAGTCCCGCCGGCGTTCACCTACGTTGTACCCGATAGTCAATAGATGGCGCTCCTCGTCGAAAAGAAAATCATATTCCATACGGGCGAGTTCGCCGGATTGCAATGCAAGCTGCTCGATAGCCGCGATTCTCTCAATGGCACTTTGGTTGCCAGTTCCTGCCAATTCGCGCAGTGTCGGTATCTCATCGATGACGCTAACTGCTGGCGGGTTAAGAAGGGTCAGCTCATCGAGGGCGTCACGGCATTGCCGGGCAAATGCACGCGCCCACCACCCGGCCAGGTTCTCACGGTCGGCATCAAAGCCAACGACCACTTCTGCAGCAGATAGTGCCAGATGATCAAGGCACTGCCGAGCCGCCATAAGTGTAGTTGGCGGGGACTTGAGCGCTGACTCCATGCCTTGCCGAAGATGGGCAATCCCCGCTGGTGCGATTACTCCAGGAGTATCCGCAAAAATCCCCACGAGAATCATTAGTGTATCGCTGAGGCCGTCAAACAATCTCGCTCCAATGATCTTTTGATCGGGAAGCGCGAGCAGACCCTGCCGCAATGTCAACAGATGGCCTGCAAGGTTGCCGCTGTCTACCGTAGAAATGTAGTAGGGCGATAGTGGTTTCAGAGATTGCGTGCTGTACCAGTTGTAAAAGTGTCCCCGGTATCGTTCCAATGTTTTCATTGTGTGGAATGCATTCGCCGTGCGCTTGATGAGCTGTCCTGTTGAAATATAGCCGAAGTCGTAGGCGGATAAATTCGCGAGCAGCGCAAGGCCCATGTTGGTCGGCGAGGTGCGATGGACGGCCACGGCAACCGGATACTCCTGATAGTAATCCGGCGGCAGCCAATTATCTTCCGGGTCGACAAATGTGTCGAAGAACGCCCAGCTCTTTCGTGCAAGCTTCCGGAGAAAGAAGGTCTGTTCTTCCGTCAACCTTGCTCCACGGCGGGCGAGCGGTCGGCTAATCCACCACGCGATAGCAGGGGAAGCAAACCAGAAACCCAGTATAGGCACAGCCACAGCTAATACCTCCGGCCTCGAAATAGTCAGATAAATCATCGCGACAAAAGCAATAATGGGGGCGATCCACATCATTCGGTAAGATGCGACGATTTCCGCGTGGCTGCTATGGGCCGTGATGCCCGACGGACTCCATTCGAGAAGTCGCTTACGCGTAACCAGCATCCGCCACGTGGTGCGCATAAGCGCATCGAGACTGTAAAATGCCTCGTAAGGCAAGCAGACGAGCGAAAATACAACTTGAGCGAAACGCCTGCGCGCAGAGCGCACTGAGGCAGCAAGGTGCTGCCTCAAAAGCACATCACCCGGCTTCTGAAGCATATCCAGGACAGAGGCAAACAAGGAAGGAATCAGGATGATGCCGATCACCGACAGAGTCCAAAACAATGCCGATGGCATGACCGTCCAGCTCAGCAGCAACAGCAGTGTCAACGCCGAAGGCACGAGACTACGCCGAAGGTTGTCGAAGATCTTCCATTGGGACAGTCCAGAGAGTGGATTCTTCTGAAGGCGCGCATCAGGATCGGAACCAGGCACACCCGACAGCAGCCACCGCGCAATCTGCCAATCCCCGCGAATCCAGCGGTACCGTCGGCTCACGTCCGCGCTGTAGCGAGATGGATATTCCTCGTACACTATTACATCGCTCAACAGCCCCGCCCGTGCATAACACCCTTCCAGAAGATCATGGCTAAGGATCCGGTTCTTGGGGAAGCGTCCATTAAGCGCACGCTCGAATGCATCGACGTCATAGATTCCCTTGCCGATGAACGATCCTTCATGAAAGAGGTCTTGGTAAACATCTGAGACGGTTCGCGTATACGGATCGATGCCAGGCTCACTCCCGCACATTCTCGCATACCGCGACCGGTTTGTGCCCGGTAAGCTCGCAGCCACGCGTGGCTGCAAAATGCCGTACCCAGCAACGACACGCTGCTTGTCTTCGTCGTAGTGCGCGCGATTCAGCGGGTGCGCCATGGCTCCCACAAACTGCTGCGCCGAGTCGCGTGGTAGCTGCGTATCCGTGTCAAGGGTGATCACGTACTTCACCTTCGATAAAACTGCAGTATTACCAACGACGAGTGAGAAGCGGTCCCTTGAGCCGCCGCGCAGAAGCGAATTCAATTCCGCGAGCTTCCCTCGTTTACGCTCGTAACCCATCCAAATCCGCTCCTGAGGATTCCATAGGCGCGGGCGATGAAAAAGGAAAAAAGTATCGTCTTTTGCTCGCCTGTACTTTTTATTCAGCTGTTCGATTTTTTCCCGGACCAGCCGCAACAGCGGTTCGTCCTCCGGCATTGTTTCCTCGGCCGCGTCCAGAAAATCAGTCAGCAGGCCGAAGTGCAGGTTATCGTCCCTATTTGCCAAGAACCGGACTTCAAGTGCCTCGATCAGATCCTCGATGGTTTGAGTGCGTATGAGCATGGTCGGGACCACGACCAGAGCGCTCGAATCAGGCGGAATTCCTTTGGAGAAGTTCATTTTCGGCAGGGGATGCGGGGTTGCCAGTAACGTCGCCATCCAGTTCACCAGAGCCACCGCAAGGTGACTTGAGCAGAGAAGCGAGAGGGTTCCGACCAGCGCGAGTGACCAACCGTGAATCCCGTCGGTATGAGCTTTAGCCAGCAAACTCCCGGTGAAGACTACCGCCAGCAACGTTATTGTGCCTATATAGATGGGCAAAGGAAATTTGCGGCCAATTCTCCGAAGAGCCTCAAGGGCAGAACAATGAACCCCCGCCGTTTGTTCAAGTTGTGGAAATCCCTTGTCGATCAGGTAAAAGCCGACATGTGCAGTTCTATCGTCACCGCCTTTTCTGGCGGCGGCATCGTGCGAAAGATCAATCGCTTTGCGTGCTACCTCGCCCTCAGATAGCCGGCTGCTCTTTGCTATCTTCTCCACCACGTGACGGTAGCGATCACGGGTCGCAAAATCCATCTTTCCGTAAACGCCGTCCGTGTCCTCACGCAGAGTCTGTTCAACAATGCTCATCGTCTCGACGAACTCTCGCCAGTCCATCGCGTCCAGAAAACGGAGGCTGACAATGCTGTTGCTCATCGAGACCTGATCAGCGGCCTGTTTCTGGTTCTCCGACTGTACCAGCTGCTTGATCGTCAGGCCATACTCGGAGAGTTGCTGCTCAATCCAAGTGAGAGGCATTGCCAATGCGGGACCATGTCCCTGCAAACGGCGCGTAAATTCCGCAACAAACGAACTCACCATCGGCGGGTTCGAGCGTGCCATGTCCGCAATCGCTAAAATCAGGCTTTTCGGGTCATTTTCAGCTATTTCCGTCATCTTATCCGCCCAATAGTCAGCGTGGTTTTGATCTATTCTGTCAGCGGCAATCCGGGTTCCAATGCGCCGGAGATTTTCGATCAGTGCCAGGCGCAACATGATGGGGATTGCCCACAATTCTCCCAACTTCAGGGCGGTGACCGTTTGATAGGCTGTAATAAAATTGTAGAGGCTCTCCGGATCTACCCGCCCATCGCCATGTGAGATCGTCTCCTGCGCGATGTCATACACGCGCGGAAGACCAGCCGATGAACCATTCAGCAGTCGAGGCAGTTCACGGCTGTACCCCTTTGGCAAGTGTCTCCTGGCCGCGCGAATCTGCTCTTCAATAAGATAGAAGTTATCGAGCAGCCATTCCCCGGCCGGCGTAATACGGCGGTTTGCCTTAATAGCCTCCATCAGCAGGTTGCGGACTCCAAGCAGCACGTTTTCGTTCTCAGCCAGCCGTTTCAGAAGCCGGTCCCGTGCACGTCCCAGACCCAACTTGTGCAAGCCCGCTAGGGTTTTGCCATGCTGCTCCATCTGATAGCTGCTGAACAGTTCTGATCGTAGCGGTGGCTCTTTGTCAACCCACTTTTGTGTCTGGCTGTTTCCGCGGAGCCTTGTCCGTAAATGGAACAGGTTTCCAAGAATGCTGCTGCTTATCTTCAAGTTTAAGGCCTCCTTCTGAGAAACAAAGTCTCAGCAAATAGGATAGCAATCAGGGTGGTGACTTTAGTCTATCCCCTTTTGGTAGTTTTCTTGACAGTTAATTGATACCAGCTCATTCTTCACCTTTCATAGTAACTATTAATAAAGCAGGAGCAAAACACCCTTCATGAGTCATTGATCAACGATAGAGGACAGGTCAGAAGAACGCTACAATGCGATCAAAGGACTTTCTTAAACGATCTGATACTGTAAGTAACATCCCCTTCAGGAGTTTGGCTCCCACACCGGGATTTGTCTCGATAAGTCTATCCAGGTTTTCCTGAGTAATAATCGCAAGTAAGATATCTTCAAGTGCTACCGCTGTAACTTTCCTGAGACTCTCATCAAGAATGCATAATGCACCCTTGCTGTATATGCCCATAATCACATTCATGCCTCCGAACTCCGCCTCTTTCTTTATTTCCACCCTGCCTGAAACAATAACAGCGATATAATCGAAAGGGTCCTCTTTTTTCCAGAGAGTCTCACCTGCTGGGATATGCTTGCTTTCAAAAAAAGCGGACAGATCTTCGAAATCTTCATCGCTCAGAAATTTGAATACGCTCTTTCTTCCTTTCATAGAAGTAAAGAGGTCTTTCAATGCATTACTCATATCAAACCCACTCCCCATCTTTCCATCTCTTTTTGTATTTTTCAAGCATGATAAAAGCAAGCCAGAGTTTTTCCATACTATCAAACTTATCAAAGTATGATGCCTTGTCGCCCATCAAAACATTACTGAATGCTATGGCTAAATCCCAGGCCGTTGCATATTTTTCGATTACCATATCCTGTAGCTGGTCCTGTCTTGGAAGCCAGACAGCCTTTATTGTTTTTAAGTAAGATACCTTCTTCTCAAGATCACTTGTAATTGGCTGACATGCTGAGGTCAGACCTAATGACATCGAGACAAAAAAATCTCCAAAATCAGGTTTCCACCGCTTTTGTATTACTTTTGAACTTTCACACAGCGTGATATATTGAGACGATTTATCCATAAAACCTCCTGATTGTTAAATCCGTTACATGCAAATCCTTCAGCCCACGTCAATCCCTTCTACCCAATGAGTTCGATTACTGTCTTAAGCGTACCATTGTTCGGTAAATAAAATTTTAATTTTTCTTGAATAACTTCATCCTAAAAAGAGATGCTGCACTTACTCCGATAATAGCACCTGCCAATCCAGTGAGAAATAAAACGATTGCAAGGGACGCCTCGAATTTCCATGCGAAAAAAGAAATTACAACAGGTATCGCATTCTGTACAGAAAAGATCGTCACTACCGCAATGATGATAACCATGATTATTAATGTGATCATATTACCCTCTTTGTTTTGTTAATAATTTGTACTACTTCCTTCTTAAACTTTTCGAAACCAGAAGCTCGATTACTGTTCGGGCAGAAACCAGATCGGCAATATACCGCCCCGGTCAACTATGGGTTACCATTACCTTTTCAATGCGCAGCAACTTTCCTTGGGAATCATTATAGTTATATTTTTGTGCAGTCTCATCTTTTGTCCTTTCTTGGTCATATGCGTAATGCCCGATTAAGCTTCCCGCAAGTGCTCCCGCAAGCCCTCCAAGTATTGCCATTTCAGTCTTTGCCCCTTTTGAACCCAAGAGCGCACCGGCTGCTGCGCTGCTTGCTGCACCGATTCCGGCTCCTGTTGTCGCACCCTAATGCTCTTCCCCAAAAGTTGCACATCCTAACACTCCCGCAAAAAACGTAAGAATGACAATGATGGAAATAATTTTTCGATACATGTCTTATCTTCCTCTTAAGTATTTAATGGAACGTTGCTTTGTGGCTTCTCTTCCTTTGATCCCTTTCAATTTTCAGTAGATTCCTTCACCTTTTCTCCCGCTTCCTCTGCAGACTCTTTTATCTTTTCCCCTGCTTCAAGAGTTTTCTGCAGGATTTGCTGTGTCATTGAGTGCCCTCGCCAAAAAGGCGTTTTTCAAAGATCTTGCGGAAATGAAAACCGTAAATCGAGAGGGTAACGGCCTGGGGAAGAAGGCGGGGACGGCTGATCACAGTCCAGAACAGCAGCCTCCAATAGTGGAAGCGTTCTTTTCCAACTATCCCGAGGACAACAATTGACCTGAAGAATGCGCCAAAATAGTGTGGCCGAAATCGTAAAACCTTCTTCTTATTCTTGGGAGGGATGTATTCCCTCAGAAATGTCCTGACCCTTTCGTAGTAGTGCCTTGGCGAATACAGGGTGCTGAGGACCTTCTTATAGCCGTTTATCAGCAGGTTATAGTCCATCCTGGGGATAAAATTTGTCGAGAAATCCGTATTGTTCCCTGAAGTCTCTTTCACCAGGCGCTGCTCCTTCTTCAATCTCTCGTAGAGTTGTGTGCGCGGAAGGGCAATGAGAATGCCGACCATGGCCGTGACAACACCACTTTTCTGAATGAACTTTATCTGGGTATCAAAAATCGTAAGGGGATCGTTGTCAAAACCGACAATGAATCCTCCCTGCACCTCAAGGCCGGACTTCTGTATCTTCCTGACACTGACGAGGAGATCTCGGTTCTTATTCTGGAATTTGTTGCATTCTGCCAAGCTCTGCTCATGGGGAGTCTCAATGCCGATGAAGACGACATCGAATCCTGCCCTTACCATCATCTCCATGAGGTCTTTATGGTCGGATAGTTCTATGGATGCTTGCGTATTGAAGGAGAAAGGATGTTTTCTCCAATCCATCCACTCGATGATGGCGGGGAGGACCTCCTCTTTTAGCTTTTTCTTGTTCCCGATAAAATTGTCGTCAACAAAGAAGACCTGGCCCCTGAACCCTGATACGTAAACACTTTCGATCTCCCTGATAATCTGGTCTTTATCTTTTGTGCGTGGCGTACGACCACAAAGCAGGGTAATGTCACAAAACTCGCAGTTGAAGGGGCAGCCCCGGGAATACTGGATATTGATTGAGGCATAGTGCTTCATATTGATAAGTCCCCAGAGCGGAATGGGTGTCTTCCGTATGTCTGCCCACTGATCAGTGGTATAGAAATGGCCTGCATTACCTTTCTCGAGATCTTCCAGAAAACTGGGCAAGGTAATTTCGGCTTCGTTCAGCACCAGATGATCAATCGCTCCGAACGCCTCATATTCGGTCGTGAAAAGAGGACCTCCGGCGACAATCCTGACGCCGACGGTTTTGCATCTCTGAATCACTTCTTTGACCGATTCTTTCTGGACAGACATCGCGCTTATAAAAACGAGGTCAGCCCACTTTATGGCCTCGTCATCCAGGCTTTCCACGTTCATGTCGACCAGTCGTTTCTCCCATGCTTCAGGAAACATGGCTGCAATGGTCAACAATCCGAGAGGTGGACTGCTCGCCTTTCTGTGAATGAATTTCAACGCATACCTGAAACTCCAGAAGGTATCCGGGAATTCAGGATATATGAGGAGTGCTTTCATGGAATTCTCCTTATCCATTTATTTTTTCTTTTCCACCTTCAAGCTGCTCACAACAGATTTAACGCATCTGATTTGCCTGATTTTTGACACAATCCGCTCCTCAGCCTTTTTGTCATGTATGAACCCATCGAGCACAACATTTCCCTGATTAGAGGAAACATCGATTTTCCAATAACCAGCGTCAGGTTCATTGATGATTATCGCATTCGCCTGCGTAGTAATGTTCGAGTCATCGATATATTCCCCTGCTGTTCTGCCCGTTATAGAAGCGCAGCCTGAAAACAAGGCTAATCCAAAGACCGTTAATACTGTCAGCAAAATAACGTTCTTCATTGCTCTCCTCCTTTCTTTTGATGCACCGTTAAAAGAACTAACTGTGCACCTTCAAATTAGCAAATCATTCACACAAGTCTTCGTCCCTGAATGATCCTAATCAGCAGCGCAACGACCGCTTGTTATATGACATCATACCTCACGTGCATACATCGAACCTGACAGCATATCCCCATAAAGGAGAGGGCTTAAATAACCTTCCTCGCCATCTCCGAGCCATCTGTCTTGAGGAAAATTTCTATGAGTTCCATTCCCGCTGTATGAGACACAGTGTTGAAGCGCAATTCAGGTTGCTCGCTCAGGAGATCCATGAGCACGAGCAGTCGCCGCTGATTGTCTGTGCGTATGTGGGTCTCAAGATCTTCCTGTGTATTCCATTCCTCCACCAGGATGAAGGTATTTCTGTCTTCTACATCTTCATAGAGGCGATAACTCAGACAGCCCCTTTCGACCCGCGTGGGTTCGAGCATCCCCCGCATCGTTTCTAAAAAATCTCTCCGCATTGCAGGTCTGACAATCATTCTTAATGTCACAAGTATCACAGTGCCTCCTGGCTATTAGGATTCAGACTATTGTCCTGAAGACCTTTCGATGGCTCGTCCGCCACTCTCTATTCCTGACCGATACCGTAGACGGTATGGCAGCCCAATAGTATCCACATACACATAAGAAGCATAGTTGTTGCTTCAATCTTCCTTATCATTTCTCTCTCCTTCAAATAAACGTTAATGTCTCTTTTTGATGCGTCTCTCGCATCAAAAAGAACTTGCTTTGGGTGCTTGCTATTGTTATTGAAGAGCATAATATGTGCCATGACTGTTGTTGAAAGGACAAGATGCTCTACCATGTTGAAAACATTGAAATTTCAGCGAAAGTTACAAAGAGGGAATAATACTTTGAAAGATGCCGTTTTCTGATATATCAGGAGACTCCTGATATATCAGGGATTCTTATTTCTTCTTTCTTTGGATACCCAGTTTTTTCATCATCGATTCAAGCGTCTTTGGATTGATGTCTAAAACCTCTGCTGCACCGCCTTTGCCGCTTACCCGCCATCCGGTGGTGTTCAGAGCCTCGATAATGTGCTGTTTCTCTACCTCTTCGAGAGTCCCGGACTGGTCTGCACCTGATCGTGCAATCTTTGGTACATCCAAATTTAGCACAGGTCCGGTAGTGATGATCATCGCACGCTCGGTAACATTTCTCAGTTCCCTTACGTTGCCCGGCCATAGATAGGATTGCAAAGCTTGAACGCTCTTCTCCGGTATTGATTCGATTCGCTTTCCCATCCTCTTGCTGAACTCCTGTACAAAAAACCATACAAGCGGCAATATGTCCTCACGACGCTCACGAAGAGACGGCACGGTAATCTGAAAAACGTTCAAACGATAGTAAAGGTCTTCCCGGAACCCCCCTACGCTGACCAACCTGGCAAGATCGCAGTTCGTCGCTGAAATGATTCTGATGTTAACCTTCACGGTCCGGGGGCTGCCCAGGCGCTCAAACTCACCGCACTCCAGCACCCGAAGCAGCTTGGTCTGGAGTTCCAGCGGCAGGACGTCGATCTCATCCAGAAAAATAGTTGAAGAGTCTGCAAGTTCAAAACGACCTAATTGCTTCGAGAGTGCACCGGTAAACGCGCCCCTCTCGCGGCCAAATAGTTCACTTTCGATGAGGGTCGGCGGCAGGGCGGCACAGTTGACCTTAATCATGAGCCGCCCCTTACGGGCGCTCAGATTATGAATCGCATGAGCGAGCAGTTCCTTTCCTGTGCCTGTCTCCCCCTGGATCAAAACCGTTGAGTCTGTCGGCGCAACTTGTTCTATCTGCTTCAAAACAGTCCTAATCGCTTCACTGTTGCCCACGATATCCTTATGTGAGTGTATCAGATTAATTTCTTCCTTAAGGTAGATATTCTCTTCATGTAATTTGTCTCTTAATTGCTTTACTTCTTTGAGCGCTTCCCGCAGTGACTCCTCTGCCTTCTTGCGTTCCTTTATTTCCCGCAACAGTTGCTGATTTGCTTCGTCCAAATCTTTAGTCCGCTCTTTCACGCGCAACTCTAACTCATCATATGTCTTCCGGAGTGCCTCCTCTGCATGTTTCCGCAAAGTAATGTCGCGGATGTTGCACTGGATAATTTTCTTATGATCAACGAGGTAGACATTACTGACAAATTCGACATCAATGAGAAGACCATCTCTTGTTTCAAGTGGCAAATGTTCATACCGTACATACCCTTTTGTCTGTAATTCTGAAAATTGGAACTGGGATTCTGCAATGTCGCTGAAAGGACCGATTTCCCAGAGTTTCTTTCCCAGAAAATACTTCTGCGAGTAACCCAGCATCTTTATCAGAAATGGGTTAACATCGAGAATCTTCCCCGTGTCTGCATCGAGAAGAACGATCCCGTCCTGAGCAGTTTCAAAGAGCCTCCGATAACGGGTTTCTGATACCTTCAGCGCCTCCTCTGCCTTCTTGCGTTTGGTTGCTTCTGCTTCCAAATCCTCAATACGCTGATGCAGTTCTGCTAATTCATGTATAAGTTGCTCTTTTGTTTTGTCTTTATATTTCATTTTTTTATTTTTTTATCAAAATATTAATCGTTTGTCAATTCATCACATCTTGGAGTTTACTGAGTTTTTAGCCGAACTCAAAGCATAGTTCAAAGTCATCGATAGTATTTGGTTTTATTCCCTGCAAAGCAGTCTTGTATGGCATAGTTGAAGAAACTGGGAACACCGAAAAACCTCTTTGATACCAGGAATATCCGCTCAACCAGCATCTTCAGCTTCATGCTCTGCCCTATATATACAGCAGCAAAATATGATACCGCAAGGACAAGCACGACGATATTTCATATGCTGATATAGCTGCGCTGGAAATTCCGGGCCAAGTCGGCCACCTATTCCGACGCAAAGCGGCCACCCATTCCGATTCATTCCGGCCACCCGGCTTAAGTCTTAAGCCCGCCTAAAAAGCATAGCTTCGCTGGACAATCTAATGACAAAATAGCCATTGTTTTCTCTTGAATAAAATTTCAGGAGGAAAGATGGCAGCGGAGCGACTAACAATGCGAAAAACAAAAGAGATATTATTCCGTAACTCCGCCTTAAATACGTAATAGGACTTGGTGGGTAATAAGCAGGGATTGACTTTCCTGCTTATTTTTTATATTCTATATATTACGTAATTACGTAATATATAATGAGACATCCTAACTGGG
>JBFMCL010000011.1 GCA_040754395.1 Nitrospirota bacterium
CGCACAATCCAGACTCTTCTCGGCCATAGCGACGTAAGGACAACTATGATTTATACTCACTGCATTCCGAGCAGGACGTTAAAAGAGGCAAAAAGTCCGCTGGATTTCTAAAATAGATATCTCAATGTTTCTCCGTAATTTTCTTTGCGTCGGGCACCTTGTTCGTAGAGGTTTGTACTGCAATTATTCCCTAAAGAAATTATTACAGCTTACACAAAATTTTCCGGTGTTGACTTTAGGGAGACATAAAGACGAGTATTTTTCTTGCTCTAAATCTCTCTTTCTCTATGAAAAACACGTTCAGAATAACTATTTTAAAATTAACCTTGTCTTTTTCCACCACAATATTGATAATAAAGACATGAAAGTGGTGGAAAAAGACAAAGTCATCAGTGGAATGCTTCAGGACGAATTAAAGCGTTGTCAGGAGATGCTTGATGGCCTTAAGAAAGCTGTGTCAGACCTTCCTAAGGGGGTTATAAATGAGAGGAAGAAGCGCTATAAGGACAAGGTATATTCTTACTATTACCTCAAGTACCGTGAAGGCGAGAAAGTCTTCAACAAACATATTGTTAAGAAGGAATTACAGGATATATTGCAAAAACTTGAACTGAGGAAAAAATACGAAAAGGAAATGCAGTCATATAAGAGAAAAATCGTTTATCTGAATAAGATCATACATGTCAGGTGAATAGAAAACGTGAAATTTTTTTATGAACAGTGATCAGCTCTTGATTCTGTTCGATGGACTTCTATAAGGAACAATTTCCCGCTGTAATGATCCATATCGGTGTTGACAGTTAGATAATTCAGCAGTCTTTGCATGAGTTGTGGAATTATCTCCGGGTGATTTCTTATCTGTAATGCAAAAATCCCTTTATAGTGAGAAGGGGGAAGATCGGGAGTCTTAAAGTACCAGAGAATGGAGGGATAAGCCTATATCAATATCTTATTATTTCTACAGACAACGATCCCTTCTTTTTTAATAATCCCGCCGACAAAATCTAATTTATTCTTTGAAGAGTATTCCTCTACAGGATAACCTACAGGCTGGATATCGGCTTTTATGCCCCACAAATATTTCTGCAGCATCACCTGTGCAGTATAGTGCGATTTATTTTTAAATTTATGAGAAAAAACTGCGATATCAATATCACTATTAGGCCGGGCTTGCCCTTTTGCCTGTGAACCGTACAATATCGCCAAATCAACAGGAATATCTCTCTGAACTTTAATAAGATAGTCTCTCAGGACTTTCTTTACTTCTTTTTTGATTTGAGCCATTTATAGGCACTCCTTGTTTTTTCCAATAAAACATGCGCTTTCTTTTTGCTTATCGCTTTTCCTAATTTTTCTTTCATCTCAGGATACCGGGCCTCTATGTTGAGAGGATTTAATTTAACAAGAAAATCCTGATGTTCTTCAGTAAGAACAAGATTCAAATCTGCACAGAGAGTGAAAAGATTATGTGTATATGGAGGAATTCTGTTATGCTGTTTTACATATAAGCCTTTTAATGCCTTTTCAATTACCTGATGACACATAAAGCCGACGTACAGGTATCGTCCGCCATCAAGCATTACTTGAGCGGTTTTCAGATCATAATCCGCCATATTGAACCAGTAATTGATAGCTTTTTCTTTATTCATAGCTGTGTAACTGGTCCGCGAACCGCAAACTCATACCGCTACAGCTTCAAATTCTGATAAATCACGGGCAAAATCGAGACATGCAGAAATTTGCTCCCTGTTAAGATCCGGGAATTCCTGAATAATTTTTTCGAAGGTATTGCCAGCAGCAAAATATCCGAGAATCAAACTGACTGGTATCCTTGTGCCCTTAATCCGTGGCTTACCTCGAAGCACATCAGGAGTGCTTTCTATATATTCTCTCCAATTCATATGCTATGCCTCCTATAACTGTCTTTAGGAAATTATACCAAATATGACAGCTTTTCATAAAAATGCGACCATAAATACTGTAGTAAAATTGTCGTAGTCTTCTGCGTTTTATGCAGAATCGACAGCATCAGCCGGAATATATAGAAATGCCTTTTCTGCTTCATAATCAAGACGTTACGCTGAAACTGTTGCCAGGAGCCACTTTGTGAAAATTACTCTTTTAAAATCCTAAGTCCAGCGCGTCTGCCAGTTCCGCCACTCTCGCATGTTTGAGTTTAAAGGATATTTCGGCATTTCTGCAATTATTTTCCCCGAGTTGGTGAAAAGTCGGGTTCGCAGAAATATTCTGTGCTCAAGACCGGCTTGTTCACTCTTAATATCAAACCCTCAGGATTTACAAATTTGACCATGACATCTCTGTAGCTTCGAGAATACGCTCATTTGACGTCTGATACAACCTCAGACTTAATCCATTTCGGATAGTTCCTTCGAAAATCTTGAGATCTGTTGGGTCAAAAACTGCGGCTGTCCATATTAATTACAACAGTAAATACAATTGGATACGATCAGTCCTTAATAGCTCAGATAACGTTTATTGCATATGATGAGAACTCACCTGAAGTCATGACTTCAGTGGAAAGCGGTTCATCGCTATCGCATGTCATTCAATCGTGACAAAGCACTTTCCAGCGCCGACCAGTGGCAGTATCATCTCAACAGTGAATATTACAAGGTGTTTTGGCCCTTTCTGCTGATCCTCCTCAGACGTAAGGCTCCGTCTGGTCATCTGCGCGATTATGTCAGGATCATTGTCTTCCCGAATCTTCCTGAGAAAAAGCCTTATTCCCTGATAGCCTGTGTTTTCTTCAATAAACATAAACGCGGCATGCGGATTGGTTTGAAGGTTATGATACGTCAGCCGCTCTCTCATGATAAACGCTATGGTACTGTTTTCCAATACGCGTGGCTTGGAATATATTGCCGTTGTTAATTTGCCATCGCTGCCGGCAGTTGAAAGTATGCTTATGCCTTGTTTCGTCTCAAGATATTCTTTTAGCGTCATAATCTTTTTCCTTTTCCTCGAATAGTGTCATAGAAGTACCTTGCGGAAAGCATTTCTCTGAAAAGCAGCATATTATAATCCTAAGGCCTGCCTGATTTCGTTTTCTTTAAACCCCACGATAACCTTATCGCCGATGATAATGGTGGGAAATGAGCATTCAGGATTTAACTTCTTCACATCCTCAAGAATGGCTGTCCTTTCTTCGCCTGTAAGCAAATCGACGTCTGTGAATTCATATTTTACGGCGCACTCATTCAGCAGCTTCTTGGTTGCCTTGCAGTGGCTGCAGGTACTTAGCGTATAAATTTTCACAGGCTTGTGCATAGTATCCTCCCCTTATTAATTTGGATATAGGAATATATTACCTTTATGCTCGTGGAATTGCTCCATGAAAAGAGCATTCGTGTCATCCCCCTGGTACGCAATATAGTGTACAGTATATATATTTTGAGATACGCCTGTCTCTGTATGCCTGCATGGATGCCCTTCTGTTCCTGGTATTCAGCCAGAACTTCTTTCGTAATCTTCATGATTCCATTTATACACAGCGAAAAGATGCATTCTCATTATCATATTACCAAGCCAACGGGTTATTTTATCTATCATATTATCAATGCGCTGCGTTTTGCTGATACGGTGCCCTGAACCGTTTGTGATCTTGCTTCCTTCGTCATTTTCAAAAGTCTCTGCACTGTCAGATAGCCATATCACCCGGAAGAGGATATAATGAAAGAAAACGCCGTGAATCCGATCACACCAAAGCAAAGGAGGAGAGTATGCAGGAAATCGTTGCAAAAGGCATTTCTCATGGAGTGTATATCGTCACCACAAGGACAAAGGAAAAAATCAACGGGATGACCGCTGCGTGGGTAGCGCAGGTCTCGATGCAGCCCATTCTGCTCATGGTATCTGTCGCTCCTGCCAGGTATACTCACGGGCTCATCAAGGAATCGGGATACTTCGCGCTTAATGTCCTGGAAGAAGGACAGGAAAACATTGCGCAGATTTTTGGTTTCAGGTCAGGCAGGAAATTCGACAAATTCAAGGATATACCGTTTTTTGATGCACCCCACGGCTCGCCCGTGCTCAGCGATGCCATGGCATATTTCGAATGCAAATTGACAGACACCTTTACGGCAGGCGATCACTCTCTCTTTGTCGGAAGTATTGCAGATGCGAAGTTGATAAAAAGTGATCGAACCCCCCTGATTTTCCGCTGGGAGGATTATTTTTAACCCAGATTTTTCATGAAGTGTGGAATAGCAGAACAGATGCAGTTTCAGCGCGGATTTACAGAGTGTTCTTCGCTTTATGGCATCGAACACTCTGTACCTCGCTGGTCTGCAAAGCAGACCGAGAATGAGCGCAGATACCGCAGACACGTGCGGGGTCCATAGAACACGATAAGGAATAGCATGCATACACTCCTTGCTTCCATGCAGTCATAACAAAAAGATGCGTTTGTCATGGCAGTGCTTTTTGCCCTTGGCTGCCGAATAGCACAAAAAACCCTTCTGAGACAGCCTTTCCTCTTTAATATGCAACCATAAATATAAAGTATTACATTCTATTATTAGCATATCTTATTGTTATTAAAACTTAAACCATGTTTTTCGACTGCACCAGCAATGCTTTGTCAGGGCAATACCCCCTCAGATCATTTTTTCTGCGACAAGGCATCAGCAAGCATATCCGCGCTGTAGTAATGACCGTGTCCGGGGAAAATGGTCATCTGCCTGGCGGAACGTTTCAGACCCTGATCGAGATTCGTGATGAGTTCCCTGAGGGAATTCGTTTCATTTCTGAATACCTGGCTGTCGCTGTTCGGGTTCGTCAGAAGGTACCGGTACACACTCAGCACCGCCTTGTCTTCAGAGGAGAGGCTCTGCACATTGATCAGGAAATCAGAGGTAAATATGAGGCCATGTTCCCTGTTCAGAAAAAACACGTGTCCGGGAATATGTCCCCCGTGGCTTTCGAGCACATCAAACCTGAGGGAGCCTATCCTGAAGGTATCGATGATCCTGAACGCGCCTTCGTTCCCTAAATCAGAAATGCTGAAAAAAGTTATCTTCCGCGGGAACCGGCTCTCGGTAAACTTGTTGATCAGCCTTGTATAATACTTGTTCAGATTCGCCATCCTCCCGGTCGTTCCAAAGGCCCTGTTGCTATGCACGATTACATCCCTGCTGCCGGGATGCATGAATACTTCGGAAGAATATTCTTCGGCAAAAAAACCTGATGTTCCTGCATGGTCTGCATCAGGATGGGTGAGATAGATCCTCCTCACCCTTGAAGGGTCAAGCGACTTTGCCTCCATCAGCTTTTTTATATCCTGATAATATATGCCATACCCCGCATCGATCATCACAACCTCTTCTCCGCTTTCAAACAGGTAGATGTTTTCTGATGTCGGCAGTCTGAAACTGTGAAGAGTAACATCCGGGCCGAACTTTAAAAGCGGCATTTCCGCGACGGTAAAACGTGCACCCACCCGCGTTCTTGATTTCGATGCAAGCGTGAGTATCTTTTCGAAGACATCACCTGCTTCAAGATAGTTGCCTGCCTCTTCATAAAAATGGACAAGATCGGCAAACAGGTCCTGTGAAGAATCGACAATCGACTTTATTTCATCGAACTCTTTGTCCGGCAGCAGCCTGCGGATCTTCAGAAAGAATTTCTCAACAAGCTTCAGACCTATCATGTGCTCTGCTTCCCTGGCGTCAGCCCCTCTGTAGAGAACCCGGTAGTAATATCCGGATTTGTTGACGACATCGAGCAGACGGTCGATCTCTTTCAGGTCTTTGGTTGCAAGCGCAATATCCGAGGCTTCGGGATCGATATCTTCATCGTAGAGCATGTAAATCACATTGGCTCCGTGAGACTTCAGCAGGTTTGCAAAGGCAGCAAGTGTTCCGGGCTCGTTTTTCAGCCTCACCTTGATCTCAAGGACACTGTCAAGGCTGGTAATCTGAATGTCATCCCTAGAAGAAGGGCTCTCCTCAGGCATATATTGATTCTCCTGCAGGGATTGAAGCAGCGTGTCAATCGCTTCCTTCGTAGACATCTGCACTTCAGCCACCACCCTGTTGCTGTGAAGTGAACGGTCGTAGTGAAAAAAACTTATATTGCCGCCGCAGCCTGCGATCAGGGACGCAAAGTCTGCGAGTGAACCAGGACGGTCCTGAAGAAAAACTCTGAATTTTGCGATGAATTCCGCATATGCATGAACATGAGCGCCCGCTATCCGCCTGTATATTTTTACCGGCAGGACCGTATCATCCGGGATCGGAAGATCTTTTCTTTCGTTCACCATACAGGAAATCCAGGCACCTCTGCTTCTGAATTTATTACGCTATGCATCGGGGCATTATAACGACAACTCGACGAGGGACAAGGGGTTTACGTTTATCCCCTGCACTTTCACTCCGAAATGCAGATGTGGTCCTGTCGACCTTCCGGACGAGCCGACCAGCCCGATGATATCTCCCCCGGCAACCACATCTCCCGGCTTCACGCGCATTTGTGACAGATGCATGTAAATAGTATAGATGCCAAGCCCGTGATCTACAATAACCGTATTCCCCCCGAAGAACAGTTCCTCTGCCAGCACTATGCTCCCGTTGTTCGATGCCATTACCTCTTCTCCTTCCTGTCCCCTGATATCTGTTCCTTTGTGGACGCTTGTCCAACTGCTGTTCATGATGCGCCTTGTACCGAATTCAGTTGATACGTCATTTTCGAGTGGCAGGATAAATTCACCTTCCCATTGCTTCTCGGAATTTACCGCAAATACTCTTTGCAACCGCTCCTTTTCAGCATGAACGGTTTCAAGGTCATCCGGGCTGAGAAAGACCTTTTCGTCAGGCAGTTCAAGCCTGATTTCAGGAAAAGAGGCGCTCTTGACACGCAGCTTCAGATTTTTTCTGTTTTTTCCTGCCTTCACCTGAATCCTGTAAACCCCGGGGTCTGTCCCGATATCAACCGCACCTATTGCGAGAAAGCATTTTTTCCCGCACCCTGTGAAAAACAATTCTCTCCCTTCGAATACTGCAGAAGGCGGAGAAGAGGTCTTTGCACCTGTCACGCGGATAAAAAATGCGTCTCCCTGCAGTATATTTTTATGAGACAGCCTGACTTTGAAAGATGCTGCAGACGCACTGCTGAGGAAAGCAAAAAAAATCAGAAGCAGAAGCGAAAATACCGCAAAGGTTTTACTCTCGCATTTTTGTTTCATGTCATTATCCTGATGCAGAAAGGATAGTCTATCCTCAAATAGAGATGCATGTTCGCAAAGAATAACATACTATTTCCGGCTTGCGCCTCACAGTGGTGCCCCCGGTCTGAAGAGCAGGGAAAAAATCACTCTGTCTACTTCCGGAATTGTTTGCTGGAGAAATACCGCCCTGAGATCTATGTTAAGAGAAATTCCAAAAGCGCCTTTTGTGAATGCAGCCTGTTTTCTGCCTGGTCAAATACCGCGCTCTGGGGACCGTCGATCACCTCATCGGTTATCTCCTCTCCCCTGTGTGCCGGCAGACAATGAAGCACTATGGCATCCTTTTTTGCATGTGAAAGGAGCTGCCTGTTCAGTTGAAACCCTCTGAAAGCCCGCTTCTTCTTCTCTGCATCCTTTTCCTGCCCCATGCTGACCCACACATCCGTATAGACCACATCAGCCTGAGAGACGGCTTTTTCCGGATTGTCCGTGATTGAGATGCGGTTTTTTGCAGAGGCACGCGCATTTCCGAGAATCCCCGGTTCCGGTTCATATCCTCTGGGGCATGCCAGCGCAAGTGTCATCTCCATCATACCGGCAGCCTCAATCAGTGAGTGCGCCACATTATTCCCGTCGCCGACATATGCAAGGCGGACCTCCTTAATACGCCCCTTTCTCTCAAGGATAGTCATTAAATCCCCCAGAGCCTGACACGGGTGGTGCAGGTCACTCAGCCCGTTGATTACCGGTATCGAGGCATGAGAGGCGAATTCAGCAAGCGTATCATGACTGTATGTCCTGATAACAACCGCATCAAGATATCGCGAAAGGACCTTTGCGGTATCATGAATGGTCTCGCCTCTTCCGATCTGAATCTCCTTTGGATTCATATAGATAGCCTGGGCACCGAGCTGATAAATACCTGCCTCGAATGAAACTCTCGTCCTTGTTGATGCCTTTTCAAAAAGAAGCGCGACACTTCTGCCGATAAGAGGACACGCATTCGCATCCTTGCCTGCTTTTAGTTCCGAAGCCCTTTTCAGGAGTTTTTTTATCTCCTGTGCCGAGAGATCGTGTAATGTCAGAAAATCCCGTTTCATATGCATGCAGTGTAAACCGGCTCTCTATGGCAGCCGCGAAAAAACCCCGTACAGAATATCGGCAAGCTGATCAATCTCCTTCTGCTGTATGATGAGAGGGGGAACAAAACGCAGAACGTTTCCGGCAGTACAGTTAATGAGCACCCCTTTCTCAAGGCATGCCCTCACGATGCCGTCTCCCTCCCTTGTTAGTTCCATGCCCAGCAATAATCCCCTGCCCCTGACCTCCTTAATGATGTCCGGGAACTTGCTCTTCAGATGTTCGAGTCTTTCGATAAAATACGCGCTCATCCTGTTACACTGATCGAGCACAAATCCGTCTTCCAGTAACGTCTCGATCGTTGCAATAGCGGCAGCACAGACGAGAGGGTTTCCCCCGAACGTAGAGGCATGGTTTCCGGGCTGGAATGCAGATGCAACCCTGTCTGTCGCAAGCATCGCCCCTATCGGCACGCCGCCTCCAAGCCCTTTTGCGACCGTCATGATATCAGGCGAAATCCCGTAATGCTCATATGCAAAGAGCTTTCCTGTCCTTCCCATACCGGTCTGGACTTCGTCAAGGATGAGAAGCATTTTCATCTCATCGCACATCGCCCTTACTTCTTTGAGGTAATTCTGATCCGGCAGCCTGACACCTCCTTCTCCCTGAATCGGTTCAAGGAGAACGGCGCATGTGCGCTCTGTTACCGCGTTTTTGAGTGCGCTGATATCGTTGAACGGGACACGCGTAAAACCCGGCAGGAGGGGTTCGAACCCTTTATGGAATTTCTCCTGTCCTGTTGCCGTTAAGGCTCCGAATGTCCTTCCATGAAAAGAGTTCTCTGCGGTGATGATCTCGAAAAGCTCGGGGTTGATGGTGTCTTTCGCGTATTTCCGTGCCAGTTTTATTGCCGCTTCCACCGCTTCAGCCCCGGAATTGCAGAAAAAAACCTTGTCTGCAAAAGAATGTTTGACAAGAAGTTTGGCAAGCTTTATTTGGGGCTCTATGTGAAAATAATTCGATACATGGATCAGCCTTTGCGCCTGTTTCTGGATGGCAACGACAATCTTGGGATGACAGTGCCCGAGCACATTGACTGCAACACCACTTACAAAATCGAGGTATTCCTTGCCGTCCGCATTCCAGACCTTTACACCCCGCCCCTTCCTGAAGACAACGGGGTATCTGCTGTAGGTATTCATGATGTAACGGCTTGACTCTTCGAAATATTTCTTTATATCCATAAGTGTTGATAATAACGGAAAATCAGACCAAAAATCAAACATACCACTGGGTCCCCAAAAAGTCCTGCAGCCCGTGTGTCCTCGTCAAAAAAGCCGGGGTAATAATTGCACCTCTTGCTCCCCGGGAGCTTTTCGGACAGGGTTTACTTTACATTCGTGAATATATTAGAATTATAGACTTTTTAAGGAGGTGATGTTTTGGTCAAGATAAGACTCACAAGAATGGGAGCGCACAAAAGTCCTTTCTACAGGGTAGTGGTTGCCGATTCCAGGTCAAGAAGGGACGGCCCCTTTATAGAGATTCTCGGGACATATGATCCCCTGAAAAATCCTGCGGATGTGAAACTCGATCTGGAAAAGGCAAAACTATGGTTGCAGCGAGGAGCACAACCTACTGATATCGTCAAGAAGCTAATGCAAAGGGCTGGGATATAATCAGTTCATAACTCGCATGGAGGTAGAATGATGAAAGACTTAATCGAAAAGATGGCGAAAGCTCTGGTGGACAGACCTGAAGAGGTTAATGTAACAGAGGTTGATGGGGAGAAAACCACTGTTTTTGAACTCAGGGTTGCGCCAAGCGATCTCGGGAAGGTTATCGGAAAACAGGGAAAAACCGCTCGTGCCATGAGAACGATACTCAGTGCTTCAGGGACAAAAATAGGAAAACGCTGCGTGCTTGAAATCCTGGAATAATAGATATATGTGTGTGCATGACAGGCATGCATATTGAGCTTTTCTGATCTGCATTCCTGATACTTGCAGCTACAGAATAAAACAGGGGTAAGAGGAAAAGAAGGAACCTTTTACCCCTTATTGTTTTAATGGAACCAGTAGAAACAGTTTTTCACGGAATTCATCAATGAAATGCGACATAGTCACCATCTTTCCCGGCATCTTTGATGCATACCTGCACGAAGGAATGCTGAAAAGGGCTCTGCAGAAGAGTCTCGTTGAGATAGCAGTTCACAATCTCCGGGACTTTACCCGGGACAGGCACAGGACCGTTGATGACTATCCCTATGGAGGCGGCTCAGGCATGGTCATGAAACCCGAGCCTTTCTTCGCGGCTGTTGAGACAGTCTGCCCTGAACCGCACAACAGACGGGTAATCCTGCTCTCTCCCGCGGGCAGGAAGTTTGACCATGCGATGGCGCAGGAGTTTGCACAGGAAGAACGCCGTCTCGTATTTCTGTGCGGAAGATACGAAGCGATCGATGACAGGGTGAGAACCGCTCTTGCCAATGATGAAGTCTCGATCGGAGATTATGTGCTGACTGGCGGAGAACTGCCTGCTTTGGTTATAATAGACGCTGTTGCCAGATTGCTGCCCGGTGTTCTCGGTGATGAGCATTCTGCCGAAGAGGAATCTTTCTCGTGGGGGATACTTGATTATCCGCATTTCACAAGACCCCCCGTCTTCAGAGGATTGCCGGTTCCCGAGGTGCTGCTCTCCGGCAATCACGGGGAGATACTGAAATGGAGGCGCAAGGAAGCACTGCGGCGGACAATGCAGAGAAGACCGGAACTGATCGGTAAATCCGTGCTCAGCGACGAAGACCATACACTGATGAATGAAATAAAGGAGGAATTGCCATGAGTTTTATCCGTGCTGTTGAGGAAGGCTTCAGGAAGGACACAACCGACTTCAATGTCGGAGACACCATAAGGATTTCAGTGAAAGTTGTCGAGGGGGACAAGGAAAGGATACAGCCGTTCGACGGAGTGGTAATCGCTCGTCGCGGAGGATCCACAAGAGAGACGTTTACCGTACGCAAAATCTCCTTTGGTGTAGGAGTGGAAAGGATTTTTCCTCTCCTGTCACCCAATATCGACAAGATACAGGTGCTGAAAAGGGGAAGCGTAAGAAGGGCAAAGCTCTATTATCTGAGAGGCAAGAAGGGCAAGGCTGCCAAAATCAAAGAAAAAGAGAGAGTATTTGCCACTAAGCCGGCTGAAAGCAAAACGGCTGCTGCGGCAGAAGAATAAGACAGGCCGATTCATCTCATTTACCCCCTCATGATATTTGAGGGGGTAAACAGACTCTCCCTGCATGCTCCGAAGTAATCGCCCTATCCCCGTCCCGGATCTTTTTCCCTGATATTGTTTGATTTTCCCATGGCAAGCTTCAGAACATGATTGCCGCCGTCATTTCTCACCAAAGACCAGATATCCTGAATTCGGGGACGGCTTTCCGCATTCTCTGTCATCACTGGTTCCTGCTGCGCAGGGCGTCCCAGCAGAACTTTTGCAAGAATACTGTTTCTGGCCTCTCTCTGCATCTGTGCCGCACCTGTCCTCGCACTGCTCTTTAAATATTGGTACGCATCTTGGTAGTGGCTCTGCTCGCTTTCCTGCAGCAATTTCTCCATATTGTCCGCTTTTGACAATGCAGTAACCTTTTCCATAAATGCAGAATATCTTTCGGCAGTTTTTTCCGGGAGGTCTGCGCTCTTCCGATTCAGTGCAACAAATGCCCACAGGCTGTAAAAATTTCCGAACCCTTTCGCATGGTTCGTAATCGCTGCATTGTGTGCCTCCATCCGCAGAATATAGTCTTTTGTAAACGCCAGATCTTTCCTGAAATCTTCCTCCTGAAAATCCGGCAATGTCTCGTGCGGCGAATCATACTCTGCATATATGTCATCGAGTCTGTCCTGATCATAGCCAAGGACGCGATTTTTCAGAAAGACGATCAGAATCTCTGATATGCACTGCACGTCTTTCATTCTTCTCATTCTTGACTTGGTAACCACCCCTAAACGCTCCCATTCATCCTTTTCTGCCTCTGCCTCGGCAGTTCTGATAAACCAGCCGTCGTATTTGGCATGCCGCAATTCCTGCCTTTCGAGTTTCCGCGAAGTCCTGTTGAGACGCTCGAATACTTCATTGATAACGATACTGTCATCCGTGCCAATGAATTCAACCGGCACTACATAGTTATAAAAATGCTCCTTCAGATCCGGCTCATTCTCTATGCCGCTCCATTTCTTGCCATTCAACCGTGTGTCTCCGTAATCCCTGTCAATCGCGATATGATCATGCGCAAAGAGAAAAATGGTTTCGAGCCGCTGCTTTCCGTCAATTACATGATATTGCATCTTCACGGATTCCCTATCCAGCTCTTTATGGATAAACACCGCGGGAGAGGGATAATTCCTGAATATTGTATCAAGAAAATATTTTCTGTCTTTCAGTGTCCAGACGCTTCTTCGCTGATACGAAGGATCCAGATCCAGCTGACCGCCATCATAGAGATTAAGAAACCACCTGATACTCTGCTTCATCTTGCCCCCCTTAATGAATTATTTTTTTTAGAAAGAATTGCACTATATTAAATATCCGTTCAGGTATAGTCAATGTTTCCCAGGACACCTGCGATACAGGATTCCGCGTTATTGATCGCGGGATGACGCTGCACATGCACAGGGAATGGCAGATTTTCAGATTTTGGTTTATACTTTCTCAATGGCAAAACTGTGTTCAGTGCCGTCCGCACTGCTCCCGGAAAAATGGAAAATGGGGAAGACAGATGATCGTTGAATGCGGATGTGACGAGGCAGGCAGGGGATCAGGCGCTGCTGAAGTCTATGCGGGTGCAGTCATCCTGAATCCCGAGCATACGATCAAAGGGCTGGCTGATTCAAAGAAACTGACGGCGCGCAGGCGTGAGACCTTGAGCGATGAAATACAGCGGCATGCGCTCTGCTGGTGCGTTGCAAAGGCCACTCTGGAAGAGGTTGAAACATTCAATGTGCTTCAGGCGAGCCTTCTTGCGATGAAGCGCGCGGTGGAAGGCCTCGGGATAATGCCTGATAAGGTCTATGTGGACGGCAATCATGCGCCCAATCTCGATATCCCTGTCGAGGCAGTCGTGAGGGGAGATGACAGGATCCCTGCAATAAGCGCAGCATCAATACTCGCAAAGGTTGCCAGGGACGCGGCGATGACCGAATACCACCGGATATATCCTGAATACGGGTTCGATATGCATAAGGGGTATCTGACGAAGAGGCATATCAGAGCGCTTCTCAAATATGGCCCATGCCCTATCCACAGAAAGAGTTTTTGCAGGGTCATGTCGCCCGGACTTCCTTTTTGACTTTTGGCCGTTTATATAGTTAAATGTAACTATGGACAAGGAAAGAATAGATGAGGCTCTTGAGCTGATTTGGGTCCTTCACGAGGACGGGCATGAGGATCTGAACCGTTTCAGGCTGAGTTCAGAGGATGACGAAGTTGACGCGCTCATTCAATCCCTGAAAAAAGAAGGCCTTATTGCAGTAGAGGAAGACCGTGTCCGGTTCAGTGAAGAAGGCCGCACTATGGCGAAAGGCTTGATACGAAGACTGCGCCTTGCGGAACGTCTCTTTACCGATGTCTTCGAAATGCGGGAAGATACTGTCATAGCCGATGCGTGCAAAATGGAACATATCCTGAGCCAGGAACTTACAGACAGTGTCTGCACATTCCTGGGACATCCCCAGACCTGTCCCCATGGAAAGCCTATTCCGAGGGGGGAGTGCTGCAAGAAATACCGCATTGAAGTGGAACCGGTAGTCACCAGGTTATCTGATTTCGAAGTCGGCTCAAAGGGCAGAATCACCTTTATCGTGCCGACAAAGTCTTCGCGGTTGAGCAAACTGAACTCACTGGGAATCGCTGCCGGCAGTGTGCTCAGGCTTCTCCAGCGAAATCCCTCCTATGTGATTCAGGTGGATGAAACAACAGTGGCCATTGATCCGGAGATCGCAAAAGAGATATACGTCAAAAAGGCCCTTTAGTACTTCTGTGCTGCCTTGAAAGGGGCAGTTCAAGGCTGTTTTCCTGCAGCAAATCCTCATTCAGGAGTATCTCTTCCGAACGTCCGTCTGCGACAACCTTTCCGTCCCTGATAATAATGCATCTTTCGCAGACATCGAGTATTAAGTCAAGGTCATGAGATGCGATGATTTTGGTATGCCCGAAACCTTTCAGAAGCTCGATAAGCTGTCTTCTCGATTTCGGATCAAGGTTCGATGCCGGTTCGTCCATGATGAGGATATCAGGGTCCATCGCCATAACCGTTGCTATTGCGACCGATCTCTTCTGGCCTTCCGAAAGCCTGTGCGGTGGCCTGCTTTTGAGATGATAACACCCTACCATGTCAAGCGCGCTTTTCACCCGCTCATCGACTTTTGGCCCGCTTAATCCCAGGTTAATCGGGCCAAATGCAACATCCTCGTAGACTGTCGGCATAAAAAGCTGGTCGTCGGTCCTCTGAAAAACCACCCCGACTTTTTTCCTTATTTCCTGCTTCGTCTGCTTGCTGAGTGTCACTTCCCCTATCGATATCGTTCCCTTCACGGGAATAAGCTGTCCGCTCATGTTCAGGAGAAGTGTTGTCTTGCCCATACCGTTTGCGCCGGCAATCCCGACAGCTTCTCCGTGGAGTATCCTGAACGATACCCCTTTCAGTGCCTCTGTTCCATCCGGATAACTGAAGCAGACATCGATGAGGTCGACGATATGATGACTCATCTGATATGCCTGCTCACTGTTTCCCCGACGTAATACACGATGTTCACTTTCCTGAACAGCACAAAAAGTGCAACAGCGGTGACTGCGAAGAGGAAATCAGCAATCCCGGGCCTGTGACGTTTTGCAACGCGTATCTCTCCCCTGAACCCTCGGGAAAGCATCGCCTGGTAGATTCTCTCCGCCCTCTCAACACTCCGCACGAGTAAGACCGAAATAAGCTTTGTAAACGTCTTTATCTCCTTTCCTTTTTTCCCGAATGACCGTGCCTCCCGTGCACGCAGCATCTTTAATGCCACCTCAAGAAGCACAAAAATATACCTGTACAGGAACAGCAATTGAAGAACAAAAATTTTCGGCAATTTCATCCGTTCGAGTGCTTCGCATATCCCCGGGAACGAGGTAACGGCTATCAGGAGAAGCGCCGTGCTTACTGTCAAAATGAATTTCATGAGGATCGAGAGAAATGAAATCCACCCACCGGTGACAGGAATGCCAAAAGGGGTAACGAGAATATCTGTATCAAGCAGGGGATTGAATATCCCTATGAATACGGCAAAGGGCGATACAAAAAGTATTTTCTTGGATATCGCATGCAAAGGGATATTTCCCGCCGCGAGAAGAAACACGGGGTAGAAAAAAAAAGGCACAAGCGCCGAGAGTTCATATTTTGGAAAAGAGACCACTAATATGATAAAGAGAAACGAGACCGTTATCTTTATCCTCGGATCAAGTCTGTGGACCAGGGTATCTCTGTACGAAAGTGTATCGAGATAGCCTATGTTGAAGAATTCCGTTTCGAATTTCACATCTTTGACTTATGTCTGCTTATGAATTTAACCCCGAAACCGAACAGCACGACGATTGCAAGAACCATGAGGCTTCCCACAATACCCGAGAGCGAAGTGCGTGGGTCAATTGCAGGCCAGGGAGACGCATCGGTCTCCGCACTCTCTTCGCCACCTTTTGAAGGGAGTGAATAGTCGGGAAGTATCGCGGTTTTTTCCTGAAGTCTGGCAAGGTTTTCACCCACAGTACTCTGCTGGCCGGGCACTTCGGGTTTTCCGTATATTTTTTCGATCGACCATTCCAACCCGTCCGGATTCGTCGAAGCAAACCATGAAAACGCGCCTCCGGTAAGCAATGCGAGAACCGACATGATCATCACAAGCTTCCTCAGTGAACCTCCCGCTGACATGCTCTTAACTCCCTCGAGATTATCTACAATATCGGGACGCAGGCTTCTCACATAGACAACGATTCCTGCGGTCGCGAACCCCTCAATGAGGCCGATTGCCAGATGAATGGGCTGCATCATCAGGAGGAATGTGCTGAACGGCAGTTCGGTAATACCGGAAAGTTTTGTCTCGAGGACTACGGAAAGCGCCCCAAGCTGCAGACCTGCTACCACACCGAGGACCGAGGCGACAGTGATGGCTTTATTGGAAGCATTTTTCTTTGCAATAGCCCGGTAAATAATCGGGTACCCGATAAATGCCGGATAGATCCCGAGATTCCAGATATTTGCGCCGAGCGCAAGGAGCCCTCCGTCAGCAAAAAAAAGCGCCTGTATCACAAGAACGGACGCGATAACGAGAAACGCCGCATAGGGGCCGAGGAGAATTGCAAGGAGCAGCCCTCCCCCGATATGGCCGCTTGATCCCGTCATCGGAATGGTAAAATTTATCATCTGACCAGCGAAAATGAATGCACCAAGCACCCCCATCAGGGGTATAAGCCTGTCATCCATTTTCTCTTTCAGTTTCCTTGCACAGATGATGAGAGCGCCGAGGGATCCCGCCCACAGCGCACCTCCCACCGCAGGAGAAAGTAATGCATCTGCCATATGCATAGCTGCCTCCCTAAAAATTCATCACGATTCCGGCGAGGATTGTATAGTCAGCTTCAGCTTTATTGAGGCCAGTCTTTACGCCGAAATCGATATTGAAATTCTCTGTAATACTGTAAATCACTCCGCCCAGCAGGAAAAGAGGATGGACACCGGATTCCCTGTCCGGGTTTGTTTCGCCGCCTATATTGGCGACCAGCAAAAGAGGATTTGAAACGGCATATTCTCCAGCGAGTGAATAGTGCCAGATATCCCTGAGTTCCTTCCTGTTCCTGATATACCCGATATCAAGATGGACAGCGAAAGGTTCAATTTCCTTTGTGCCAAGGAAGTGGAGGCTATAGGCTGCCTTACCGTCGCTAAGGCATTTATCCTCATCTCCTGCAGGAAGAGTAACTCCCGGTTTTACCGCGAAGCTGAGGCCTTCCTTTTCATATATCCTCCATTTCAGCTCAACGAGGATATCTGATATGCCGTCATCCTCTGTGATTCCTCCCGGGTCCTCCTCGGTCCTGAGAAACTGATACGGTGCGCTTACCACAAGATCGATATTTTCACCTACCCCCGCGGAAAGCGTCACACCGAGCTGGGTTACGGAACTGCCGTTGTCATTTTCGTATTCCACGTTTGCTTCAAGCTCGAACTTTCCAGACCCCACGGTCCCTGCGTCATCAGAAATCAGAGGATGCGCTGCGAAGGTGTTACCGGCTGAGAAAATGCCGGCAAAGAAGGCTGCTGCGAGCACAATTGAAATAAAAGGAGAGATGCTGTTTTTTTTCACGGGATTCCCTTTCCCGCGGCAAATAAAAAAAGCCGCGAATGCTTTTCAACCTGCTGGTCGTTTGTTAAGCCTTCGTGGCTTGCTTCTACTGAAAACTTATCACAGGCGTGAAACGAATGTCAAGCTGTTTCCGGTTATTTTCTGAGTTCTCCGCCTGTCTGCTGAATGATGTAGGCTACGATTGAAGCATGCAGTTCCTCGATTTCTTCATCCCTGAGTGTTCGTTCCTTCGACCGGTAAATGATATTGTATGCGAGACTCTTTTTCCCCTCGGGGATATTTCCTCCCCTGAAATAATCGAACACGGACACGTCTGCGATAAAATGCGAGGGGTACGTCCTGATCAGGTCCTGAATCCTTGAGGAGGGGATCGCCTCGTCGACGACAACGGCGACGTCGCGCTCAACAGAGGGATATCTGGGGATTTCAGCATACTGCACCACATCGGAACTTCCCAGTAAGATCGGTTCAAGGTTAATTTCAAATACGACAATTTCTGGCTTCTGTTTTTTGAGATCGAGCTTTTCGACCATATCAGGCCCCAGTACCCCAAGATAACCGATACGGGAACCCTGCACAAGGATGTCCGCAGACTGGCCGGCATGCAGATAGGATTCAGTACACGGCACAAACGTATACTGGCCCGTCCTGACCTCGCAGAAAAGCGACTCGATCGCGCCTTTTGCGATGAAGAAGCCCCGCACATCCTCTTTCCACAAAGAGGGGGATCTGCCTGTATAAAAAACCCCTGCAAGCCGGACCTCTTCTTTTGGAAGCCTCTCCTCAGTATTTTCGAAAACCCTCGCCACTTCGAACAGGCGGACATCCGTCATTCCCCTGTCCAGATTATATTTCAGGTTTGCAATCAGCGAAGGCACGAGGGTAGTCCTGAGGAGGCACCCGTCCTGGCTCAAGGGATTGCTGAGCGCCATGACTTTTCTCCTTTGGTCAGCTTCAGGGACCTTGATCATGTCGAGATCCGACATCCCCATAAAGCTGAAATTGATCGCTTCCGTAAACCCGGCCTTCATCATTGTCCCGCGGATTCTGTGCATGGTAAAAAACTTCTGGTTGAGGTGTCCTGAAGGAAGCGGACTTCTGGGGTTCGTGGTAGGGATATTCTCATACCCGAAGATCCGTGCAATCTCCTCAGCGACATCGCTTTCGCTGACAATGTCACGCCTCCCTGAAGGAGGCAACACCACAAAATCCTCTCCCCTGTCCTCCGAAGGGATGTCCAGTCTTTTCAGTATCCCGAGCATTTCCGTATTCGTGAGTGCAATGCCCAATGCCTTCCTGATCCTTTCATATTTCACTTCTACAGGGACTGCTCTGTACCTGACAGGATAGGCATCGATGATCTTATGAACCGTACCCCCTGCGATTTCCTGTATAAGAAGTGCAGCGCGGTCAAGCGCCTTTTCGAGAAACTCAATATCAGTCCCCCGTTCAAACCGGTACGACGATTCACTTGAGAGACCCAGACCCTTTGATGTCTTCCTGACCGAGGAAGGGTCAAAATACGCGCTTTCAAGAAAAATGTTCCCCGTGTGCCCCGTCACCTCTGATTCTGCACCTCCCATGACTCCGGCGACAGCAACAGGGTTCTCCGCATCCCAAATTAATAGAGAATCCCGGGGCATTATGCGTTCCGTTCCGTCGAGTGTCCTGATTCTTGCTTCTGTCCCGGAATCCGCTCTATCAGCTGCCTTTTCGTGCATGAAACTGTTCAAGGTTTTCCTGAACGAATCCGGCGTGGCCACAACAACTTTCTTCCCCTTCAACAAATCTGCATCAAACGCATGCAGGGGGTGTCCGAATTCCAGAAGCACATAATTGGTTATATCAACGACATTGTTCACAGACCGGATGCCGCATTTTTCCAGCTTTTTTCTGATCCATTCAGGAGACCCGGCAATCCTGACTCCTGCGATTACCCTCCCTGTATATCTGTTGCAAAGGTCATGGTCCAGGATGTCTACGGTGAAATCGGAGTCCGGTTGTCCTCCGCTTACCGAATGCGGCGGAATCCGCAGGGAGACATCGAAAGCAGCAGACAGTTCCCGTGCGATCCCGATAATGCTGAGACAGTCCGGTCTGTTCGGGGTCACATTCACTTCGAACACCACATCCCCGTCGACTGACGCGGTGCCCTCGACCTCCAACCCGATCATTGTAAGCCTCCGGGAGACTTCATTAGGGTCTGCCGGGATATCGACAAACTCCCGGATCCATTCATATGGTACAAGCATAGTGATTATTATATCCCTGTAATACACGGATTGACAAGAAGGGATTTCCCTGACCCTGTCTTCCTGCTATAATTGGCAAAGAAAGGGTGAGAATTCAACTGAGAGGAAGGGCATATGAAAGACAGCAGCAAGAGGAAATCTCAGCTCATCAGTGAAATCGAGGAACTCCGCAAACGAATCAGTGCCTGCGAACATACCGGGTCATCCCTGCAGGAAAATAAAAAAAGGTACCACTCCCTTTTTGAGGACTCAAGAGATGCGATATTTATCAGTACGAAAGAGGGACGATTCATTGACGTTAATCATTCAATGACAGATCTTTTCGGATTCACAAAAGAAGAGATGCTCAACCTCACTGCACAGGATATTTTTTCGGGTCCCGATGAATGGAATAATTTCCGGGAGGAAATCGACAGAAAGGAATCCGTCAGGAATTTCGAGATCCGTATTCAGAAAAAAGACGAAACAGAGATAGACTGTATTCTCTCTGCTTCCGTTCGGCGCGAGGGCAACAAGGTACTCGGGTATCAGGGCATTCTCCATGACATCACCATGCGGAAAAAACTTGAAGCTCAGCTCCTGCAGGCCCAGAAGATGGAAGCGATCGGGCAGCTTGCAGGCGGAATCGCACACGATTTCAACAACCTGCTTACCGCCATCATCGGGTTTGGCAACCTGCTGAAGGCAGATGTCAGCCAGGATCCTCGCCTTGATTCCTATCTGCGACAGATTCTTAATGCTGCGGACAGGGCTGCATATCTCACCAATGAATTACTCACGTTCAGCAGGAAACAGACTATCAGTCCCAGACCTGTTGACCTGAATGCTGTTATCCGTGAAGTACATTTGCTCCTGTCGAGAATAATCGGCGAAGATGTGGAGTTCTCGACAAGCCTTCATGATTCTGAACTGTTTGTGATGGCTGACAGTATCCAGATAGAGCAGGTGCTCATGAATCTCGCGACAAACTCAAGAGATGCGATGCCTGAAGGCGGGAAACTGACGATCACCACTGAACGCATTGAACTGGACAGTTCTTTCACAAAAGCGCATGGGTACGGAATACCCGGCGCGTATGCCCTGCTCACGTTCCAGGACTCCGGGACCGGGTTCGATGAAAGGACAAAGGAGAGGATCTTTGAGCCGTTCTTCACAACCAAGGTCGTCGGCAAAGGCACCGGTCTTGGCCTTGCGATGGTATATGGCATCGTGAAACAGCACAGGGGGTTCATCAATGTGTATAGCGAGCCCGGCGACGGTGCGGTGTTCAGGATATATTTTCCCCTGATCAATGCCGCAGCACACGAGATGCAGCCCCGTTCGCCTGTCCTTTTCAGGCAGGGGACCGAGACAATCCTCGTGGGAGAAGATGACATCCAGGTGAGAACCCTCATTAAGGAAGTGCTTCTGAAATCAGGCTATGAGATACTGGAGGCAGTTGACGGTGACGATACGCTGCGGGTCTTCCGGGACCACAGTGACAGCATTCATCTCGTTATCCTTGATGTGGTCATGCCGAAAATCGGCGCAAAAGATGTATTCAATGAAATCAGGAAGATCAAGCCTGATATGCAGGTACTTTTTATGAGCGGCTACAGCTCTGATATCATCCTGAAAAAAGGAATCTCCAAAAAACAGGTGAACTTCATTACCAAACCTGTATTGCCCGACGCTCTCCTGGCAAAGGTCAGGGAAATGCTTGACAGATGACCCCTGCGATACCCACGGCAGTTCCATAAGAGCCGGCATACCTTTTTCGGACTATCCTTATACGAAAAGGACAGTATGAGTTCAAGAGAACACGCCTCATTCAAATAATATATTTCACGACTACCAACTTCATAAACAATTCGTTTCTCATCCCCATAACAATAAAGGAGGGAGTCAGGCAACAATCGGTAATAATAATTACCTACGCAGGTAGGATTGACTATTCTTTTCAAATGCTTCATTTTATGATCAAAGGAAAAGACCGTTTTGGGTATTACAACACCGTGAGAAAACATGGGCACACCTTCCCCACTAATGGAGGATACCTTTTGCACGGGAAGAAGTAAATAGTAATGGTATTAAGGGATAATTTCAATGAAAAAAGAATCTGATTGTGCCCTGAATCTTGCCATGTCAGAAATGATGCGAGCCTCACTTGATTCTCTGCCTATCGGGGTTACCATAACTGACACAGAGGGAAAGATTATATATACAAACAATGCTGAAGCAGCAATGCACGGATACTCTGTTGAAGAAATCATCGGAAAGGATGCCCGGATATTTGCTCCTTTCCATCTGTGGAAGCGTCTGCAGTTTGAGGAATTGTATGAAATGGGGGCATGGAAGCGGGAAACGGTTAATGTCAAAAAGAATGGCGAGTTATTTCATGTCCAGTTAACGTCTATCGCAATAAGAAATGCAGGCGGTGTACCGCTTGGCATAATTACGGTTTGCGAAGACATACACGAACAAAAAAAATCTGATGCAATGCTAAGGGAAGTCGAAGAACGTTATACAAGCCTGTTCGAAAATACCCATGACATGATTCAGAGCGTTTCCCCGGATGGTCGTTTCATTTTCGTAAACCCGGCATGGTTGAAGACAATGGGCTATACATGGGATGAACTTAAGAACATAACTGTTTTTGACATCCTGCATCCAAGCTGTATACCGCATTGTACCGAAGCTTTCAAGAAGGTGATGTCAGGTGAATCAATTGATAGTGTAGAAGCAATATTCATCGCAAAGGACGGAAGGCAAATCCTCGTTGAGGGGGCAGTGAATGCACGTTCAATCGGGCAGAAAATCATCGCCTCCCAGGGGATATTCCGGGACATCACAGAGCGCAAACAGGCGGAAGAAAATCTGTTCAGAAGCGAAGAAAAACTGAGGAAGCAGGTACAGGAGCTTGAAGATTTTTACAATATCGCAATTGGCAGGGAACTCAGGATGAAGCAGCTCAAGGAAGAAAATGAAAAATTGCAGGAAGAATTGGGAAAAATGAAAAATCAGTAAAAATCAAGGCCCCTCAGAGTTTTTCTCCCACAGATTCACTAATCTGCTTTTTTCCGGTAGCAGAAGTCTTATAACAATCATTGCAGACCATTTTGCATTTAACAAAACAATCAAACATTGACAATTCTCATAAAAGATATTTTCTGGCTCATCCGGGTTCTTCATGGGTCTACACAAGATATAATTGAGAAATCCATCGCTGAAACCGGCATCTATCCAAGCTTGTTGGGTTTGAGATCACGGAGAGCATTTTCATGCAGGATATTGAACATACAAAAACAGTTCTTGAACAATTCAAGCAGAGTAGGATTCCTGTAAACATAGACGACTTCGGAACCGGGTATTCGTCATTGAGCACCCTGAAGCGGCTCCCTGTCAACAGTCTGAAAATAGATCTTTCTTTCATCCGTGAGATAACAATCAATCCTGATGACGCCTCAAGAGTGATAACCATCATTTCAATGGCGCATAACCTTAATCTCAAAACTATCGCAGAAGGAGTTGAAACAGAAGAGCAATGGAAATTTCTACGCATTATAAAGTGCGATATGGTGCAGGGGTATTATTTCAGCAAACCTCTCCCTGCAGCGGATATTGAGAATATTTTTTTGGTGGCACAACTGGATAATAAACGAACTCACAGACAACGGAGCCGGTAGACATACAAGGGAATTAAAACTGCTTCAGGAACCTGAGGTCATTCTCGAAGAACAGCCTGATATCGTCAATGGAATACTTGAGCATGGTAATGCGTTCCACACCCATCCCGAAGGCAAAACCCGAATAGACCTCCGGATCATACCCGACCATTTCAAATACCCTCGGATTGATCATTCCTGCTCCGAGTATCTCGAGCCACCCCGTATGCTTGCATACCCGGCACCCCTTTCCCCCGCAGAAGATGCATCCGATATCGACCTCTGCACTTGGTTCGGTAAACGGGAAGAAGCTCGGACGGAAACGCAACGGTGTCGCCTCGCTGAACATGCTGTGGATAAACAGTTCGAGGACCCCTTTCAGGTCGCTGAAGGCGATGTCGGTGTCGACCATGAATCCTTCGACCTGGTGGAACATCGGCGTATGTGATATGTCAGCGTCGCAGCGGTAGACCTTGCCGGGAGCGATTACCTTAAGAGGCGGCTTTCTTTTTTCCATAACCCGTACCTGCACCGGCGAGGTATGGGTCCTGAGGACAACGTCGTCAGAAATGAAAAACGTGTCCTGCATATCCCGTGCAGGGTGGTTTTTCGGAAAATTCAGCGCCTCAAAATTATAATAATCGAGTTCAACTTCAGGCCCTTCTTCGACTTCGAATCCCATCGAAATAAAGATACTGGTGATTTCGGACAGGATATTCGAAAGAGGATGCTCCCTGCCGAAAGGCGTAAACTTTCCCGGAAGTGTTACATCGATAACTTCTGTGAGGACGCGTTTCTGATGTTCGGCCTGTTTGAGGCGCGATTCCACCCTTGCGAGTTCTTCTTCAATATATCCCTTTATGACATTGACCGCCTGGCCGTATGCAGGCCGTGACTCAGGGGCGATTGAGGCAATAGCCTTGAGCTTTGAGGTCACAAGACCCTTTTTGCCCAGGTATTTTATTCTGAGTTGCTGGACTGCGGAAAGGGAAGCAGCAGACGCTGACTCTTCCTGAAACGAATCTCTGAGTGAAAGAAGATCCTCCACTTCCTGTTCAGTTTTTCACTTTTTCTACAAGCTGACTGAAAGCTGTCGGATCATTGTATGCCATATCAGCCAGAGATTTCCTGTTCAGGGTGATATTCGCCTTTTTCAGCCGTGACATAAACTGGCTGTAGCTCATTCCAAATGCACGAACCGCGGCATTGATTCTGATGATCCAGAGTGACCTGAACTCGCGTTTCTTTGCTTTGCGGTCCCTGTATGCGTATACGAGCGCCTTGTCCACCGCCTCAGTGGCAATACGGTAGAGGCGGCTTTTCGCTCCGTAATACCCTTTTGCTTTCTCCAGAATCCTTTTTCTTCTTCTTTTTGTCTTGAATCCACCTTTTGCCCTTGGCATCTGTTCCTCCCAACAAAAGCTATAAAACAGAAATCTCAGTGCAGAATGAATAGTGCTGAAACTGTTCCCGAGCTTCTATTTTATAACGTTATTCTCCTGACTTTTTATAGATATGGCAACAGCCGCTTCATTCTCACGTAGTCGGTCTCTGCAACCAAAGAAGCCTTCCTCAGCCTTCTTGTCCTCTTCGCCGGCTTTCCCGTAAGAAGGTGACTTTTGAAACCACTCCGCCTCTTTATCTTGCCGGTACCGGTAACCTTTAATCTCTTGGCAGCCCCTCTGTGGGTCTTGATCTTCGGCATCTCGTCCTCCATCGATATAAATACCTGTCTGCAAATTTAGACAGCCGTATATTATACCCTTTTGTTCAAAAAAATGCTGTGTTTTTTGAGAATGCGCCTATTTCGGTGTAACCACCATGGTGATATGATTGCCTTCAAGCTTGGGGACCTGCTCCACATTGAATTTGCCCGTGAGCAGTTGCGTCATCTTCTCAAACACCTTCATGCCGAGTTCCGGCCTGATGACTTCCCGTCCCTTAAAGAACATCGTGATCTTGGCCTTGTTTCCGCCGTCAAGGAAACGACGTATGCTCTTGACCTTAAGACCAAGGTCATGCTCGGTTATCTGGGGCCTTATCTTAATCTCCTTCACACCCATCGCCTTCTTCTGGGTCTGCTTTTTGCTTAATGAGTACCGGTATTTTCCGAAATCAAGTATTTTGCAGACAGGGGGAACCACGTTCGGCGCAACTTCCACAAGATCCAAGTTCCTGTCATCAGCGATCCTCAACGCTTCACTTATCGGCACAATGCCGAGCTGTTCACCGTTCACATCTATCAGACGTACTTCTCTTGCCCTTATGTAGTCGTTGATTTTAATATCCCTTGTTATACTCTCACCTCCTGTGTTCAGAATTCCAGACTTTTGGTCTTTATTTTTTCCTCTATCATCCCGAGAAACTCATCTGGCGTGAACGGCCCTGTGCTTTCGCCGGTACGTTTCCTTATCGCTATCTTTTTCTCGGTCACTTCTTTATCGCCTATTATAACCAAATAAGGGACTTTCTTAATAGTAGCATTTCTTATTTTATACCCGATCTTTTCGTTCTCAAGGTCCAGTTCGGTCCGTATGCCTGCGGACCGCAAAATTACCGACAACTCCTGCGCGTAATCAGCATGCCTTTCCGCTATTGTGAGAATCTGGACCTGAACAGGTGCAAGCCACACGGGAAACACCCCTGCATAATGCTCGATCAATATCCCGAAGAACCTCTCAAGAGACCCCATCAGGGCACGGTGGATCATGATCGGCCGGTGTTCTCTCCCGTCGCTTCCCCTGTATGTCATATCGAATCGTTCAGGGTTGTTGAAATCTACCTGTATCGTGCTGCACTGCCAGGGACGGTTGAGTGAATCCTTGACCTTAATGTCAATCTTGGGCCCGTAAAAAACTCCTTCTCCGGGATCTATCTCGAATGCGAGTCCCTTAATCTCAAGCGCCCTTCTCAGTGCACTCGTTGCCCTCTCCCAGTTTTCCGGTGTGCCGACAAACTTTTCAGGTCTGGTCGAAAGGTAGACATCATAATGCGCAAACCCGAATGTCTTCAGGATGAACAGGGTAAAATCAAGGACATTCAGTATCTCGTCCTCGATCTGGTCTTCCCTGCAGAATATGTGTGCGTCGTCCTGAGTAAATCCCCTCACACGCAGAAGGCCGTGCAGCACGCCAGAACGCTCATATCGGTACACCGTTCCCAGTTCTGCGTACCTGACGGGAAGTTCCTTGTAGCTTTTGAGTGAATTCCTGAACACCTGGATATGGAAAGGACAGTTCATCGGTTTGATCTCGTAATCAATGCCCTCTATTTGCATGGGTGAATACATGTTTTCTCTGTAAAAGTCCAGATGGCCGCTCTTCTGCCAGAGATTGAGTTTCGCGATGTGGGGTGAATAGAGAACTTTGTATCCTGCCCGGTAATGTTCCTGAAGCCAGAAATCTTCTATCGCCCTTCTGATCAGCGCACCGTTCGGATGCCAGATAATAAGTCCGGCCCCGATTTCATCACTGGTACTGAACAGGTCAAGTTCCCTGCCGAGTTTTCTATGATCCCTCTTTTTTACCTCCTCGAGAAAATCAAGGTATTTTTTCAGTTCTTTCCTGTCAGCGAATGCGGTTCCGTAAATCCGCTGGAGCATCTTGTTCTTTTCGTCCCCGCGCCAGTATGCACCTGCCACACTCAGGAGCTTGTATGCCGATACCTGACCTGTGGAATCGATGTGCGGCCCTCTGCACAGGTCGGTAAACCCACCCTCCTCATAGAGGGAAACCTCCTCGTCCGCAATCTCTTCAAGCAGTTCAATCTTGTAATCCTCTCCCAGTTTCCTGAAAAAATCGATCGCCTCCAGCCTCGGAACCGTCCTTTTCACAAAGAGATTGTTCTTCTTAATGATCTCCGACATCTTTTTTTCTATCGCAGTAAGGTCTTCGGGTGTAAACGGCCTTTCAATGTCAAAGTCATAATAGAAGCCGTCTTCTATGGCAGGACCAATGGCAATTTTTGCTTCGGGGAAAAGCTCCTTCACCGCATGCGCCATGATATGGGAAGCGCTGTGCCGGTAAATCTCTCTGTCTTCCTTTGAATTGAAGTTAATCTCCTTGATACGAACCCCCTTGGGCAAATAGTAGTACGGAATACCGTACTGCAAATCTCATCTATAATACATATTTTATTCTGAGATTTCAAAACCTTTGCATCTGTACAGGGATCAAAAACCCAGTCCTGAAAGGATGTTAATTTTACACTGCAGTACGGGAATCAGTCAACCGTTCCACACTTGTCCGCCGGATATATCCCATGAAAATGTTTTATAATAACTGCATGGCGCTGCTCGAAATAAAGACATATCCCGAAAAGATTCTCAGGGAAAAAACCACCGAGATAACAGATCTCGATGCTGCGACACAGGATCTCATCAATAACATGATCGATACCATGCACTTTGCGAGAGGTATCGGGCTTGCCGCAAATCAGGTCGGTGTTTCCCGGAGATTATGCGTGATCGATCTGAGCATGAAAGACTCTGACATACCGCTGCTCGTCCTGGTAAATCCGATAATCTCCGCAAAAGAAGGGTTAATAGAGGGCGAGGAAGGATGTCTGAGCATCCCCGGCTATATGACAAAACTGAAAAGGGCCGAGAAGATTTTTGTGAAGGCATTCGACAGGGAGGGAAAGGATTTCGAGATAGAGGCAGATGGCATCCTCGCAAGAGTTCTCCAGCATGAGATCGACCATCTCGACGGGTTTCTGTTCATTGACAGGATGAGTCCGATCAGGCGAGAATTTTTCAAGCGGCGCTACAGAAAGTCCCAGCAGGAAAAAAAATAGCCATGACCTTTCGTGCCCTTTTTCATGCCGGCATGTCGGGAACTTTTCATATCGCGAAAAGACAGAACTCCCGGTGCGTGTCTTCCGCTCAGGAGATATCTTAGATGCGTATTGTGTTTTTCGGCACACCCCTCTTTGCTGTTCCTTCACTCAGGGCGCTCCTCCATTCTGACGATGAAGTTGCGGCTGTTGTCACACAGCCGGACAAAAGAAGGGGAAGGGGCAGCGCTGTCTTACCCTCGCCGGTAAAGGAAATTGCCGCCGGAAGCGGTATCAGGATTCTGCAGCCATCATTCCTGAAAGAACCCTTTTTCCTTGATACCCTTGCGCATCTGCACCCTGAACTGGTTGTGGTCGTCGCTTACGGAAAAATCCTCCCCCCCCAGGTCCTTCAGATTCCCCGGTATGGCTGCATCAATGTGCACGCTTCGCTGCTTCCCCAATACCGGGGAGCCGCACCAGTACAGTGGGCGCTGATACACGGAGAAAAGAAGACCGGAATAACCACGATGCGCATGGATGAAGGGCTTGACACCGGAGACATGCTGCTGCAGGAGGAGGTCATGATTTCCGCTGACGATACTGCGACCACACTTGGAGAACGTCTCGCCGAAACAGGGGCTTCTGTCCTTATGCGGACCATTGCGGATTTAAAGGACGGCTCGCTGCACCCGGTTCCCCAGAAAGGCAGTCCGAGCTATGCACCCCCGCTCAGAAAGGAAGACGGAAAGATCGTCTGGACGAAAACAGCACCTGAGATCTTCAACCTTGTCCGCGGAACCTATCCATGGCCCGGCGCATATTGTCATTTGAACGCCGAAAGGATTAAAATTACCAGAGTCGGGGTGCTCGAAGGCCACGGCATGCCCGGAAGGATTGAAGAAACTGGAGAAGCACTTGTAGTCGGCACCGGTAAGGGACGTATTTCGCTCATGGAACTTCAGCCTGAAGGAAAACGCCTGATGAGCGGAAAAGACTTCCTTCAGGGAAGAAGATTGAAAAAAGGTGCCTTTTTCGATGAGTCATAAACTGGTGAGAGGCATTACGCTGAAAATTCTGTTTCCGCTTCTGATGGTTGCCGGATCGTTTGCAAAAAGCCGGAAAGAGTCGTATCAGAGATTCGTGATAAACCTGAACAACACCCTAATAAGAAAGGAAAACCTGAAACCGAAAAAGATCCTCCTCCTTCTCCCTCACTGCCTGCAGATAAACGAGTGTGACGTGAGGCTCACGTATAATATTTACAACTGCAAACGGTGCGGCAAATGCGAAATCAGGGATCTCATCCAGATAGCTGAAGACAACAACCTGACGCTTTTTGTCGCCACCGGAGGGTCTCTTGCAAGGAGGGTTGTCAATGAAACAAGGCCTGATGCGGTAGTCGCCGTTGCCTGCGAGAACGACCTTTCAAGCGGGATTGCCGATACCTATCCTCTCCCGATCTTCGGTATCCCCAATGAAAGGCCGCATGGCCCGTGTGTGAATACCAGCGTAGATCTGGAAAAAATAAAGGAGGCGATAAGACTTTTTGGTGCGGGACAGGGCAGTGTATAAGGATCTGAACAGATTCATAAAAATCCCTCTCTACTTTTTTGCCTTTGTTCTCCTCGGGCTGTTCTTCGGATATCTTACCTTCAAGATTCTCAGCTTCAGCCGCACAGTCGAAGTGCCGAACATCGTGGGGAAAAACCTTCTTGAATCGAACAGGCTTCTCTCGGAAAAAGGACTCTATCTCAAAATCGAGGGTGAAGATTTTGATCCTGCTGTTCCTGCAGGGAATGTCATCAGGCAGGACATCCCTGCCGGCAACAAAATCAAGGAGCGCAGGGGAATTAAGGTTGTCATCAGCAAGGGACCGAGGGTGAAGTCAGTTCCTTTGATTGTCAACGAATCGATCACCAGCGCCGAATCCATGCTGCTGCAGAAAGGCCTGAAAATAGCGAGGGTAATCGCAGTTCACTCTGATATTGTGGAAAAGGACAGGATTATTGCCCAGAGACCCGGTCCTGAAGAACAGGTGAGCGACACGTTTACCGTACTCGTAAGTCTCGGTCCGTATGAAAGAATATTTTACTGCCCTGATTTCAAAGGCATGCCGTTGGATCAGGCAGACGTCCTCATCAGGAATATGAACCTGAAGCCTGTAACCGAGGGAGAGGGCCAGACAATCCTGTCACAAAAGCCGGAACCGGGGAAGCATATCAGGACCGGAGACACAATTTACTTGAAGCTGTTCTGAGTTTCTATTTATTATAGGTATTATCTGTCTGAATTCATTCATGAAGAACATGGTCAAAATAGCACCTTCGATACTCTCTGCAGATTTTCTGAAGCTTGGCGAAGAGATACACGCTGCTGAAGCAGCAGGCGCAGATCTCCTGCATATCGATATCATGGACGGCCATTTCGTGCCGAATATTACCATAGGGCCTTTTATTGTTGAGGCTATCCGCACAATCACTTCCCTTCCCATGGATGTTCACCTTATGATTGAAGAACCTGACCGGTACATGATGGATTTCATCAAAGCCGGCGCGGATTACCTGACAGTTCATTACGAGGCTTCCCCGCACCTGCACCGGACAGTGCAATCGATTAAGGAAAACGGGACAAAGGCGGGTGTGTCTCTCAACCCTGCCACCCCTGTATGGAACCTTGAACACATACTGACAGACACAGACATGGTGCTGATCATGTCGGTGAACCCGGGGTTTGGCGGGCAGCAATTCATTCCGGGGGCATTGGAAAAGATACGGGCACTGAAACAGCTCATTGATGAAAAAGGGCTCCAGACTATCATAGAAGTTGATGGCGGGATAAAGCTTGATAATGCGCTCGACGTCATATCTGCAGGAGCAGATATCCTGGTCATGGGGTCCGGGTTCTTTCATTCTGAGGATTATGGGACAATCGTTAAAAAATTCAGAGAAATCGTCACACGCAAATAGCATATTTACCCGGGCAGAAAAGCTCAGAGAAAAATCAGACTACCATCAGGCGCTCAGGCTCTTCAGGAAGGCGTTCAGTGAATATGAAGCTCTTTCAGACCGCACTGGTGTCCTCCAGTGCATGCTTTCTCTCGGCGACACATACCGCATGGTAGGCAATTTTGACCTCGCGGAAAAGAGCTACCGGAATGCGCTGGAACTTCTCCGGACATTACAATCGGCAGCGGAAACTGCTGACGCGCATGTCGGGCTTGGATTGTCCCTGAGAGCACAGGGCAGGTGGAAAGAGGCAATTCCACTGATACGAAAAGCGAAAAACATCTATAAAAGGCTGGATGACAGGCAGGGACTCGCCTTTGCCTCATGGGCAGAGGCAGGGGCATTCAGAATAAAGGGAGATATTCACGGAGCGCTCAGGGCATACAGGGAATCCCGGAAACTGTTCACGTCTCTGAAAGATCTCCATGGCGTCGGATACTGTCTCTGCGGCCTCGGCGGCGCATCACGTGTCGCAGGGTTGTCCAGGAATTCGCTTCAATACTATACCGCTGCAAACAGGCTGTTTACTGAATTGCGCGATACATTCGGCAGGGCGTATTCCTTTTGCGGCATCGGAAATGCGTTCAGGATGAAGGGGGATTATCGCAGCGCCCTGAGCAATTTCCGCAAGGCGGTAAGTCTCTACAGAAAGATCGGTGACAGGGTAAGCTATGCCTATACTGTCTGGGGGCTGGGGACTGCCCGAAAAATGACCGGAAATTACGGGAGCGCACGCGACTATTTCGCAGAGGCAATGGCCCTTTTCAGGAGCACAAAAGATCCCAGGGGTATTATTTACTGCAAGATGGGATTCGGCGAGATCGCTTTCCTGAAGGGCAGAAAGGCTGCTGCGAAACGTTATATATCGGATGCGCTGGAAAACGCACACACACACGGCTTCGCTCTTGAGAAATGTCATGCGACAGCACTGTTGTCATGCATAACCGGGAAAATACAGAATGCATGTTATAATCAGCTTGGGCTGAAGCTCCGGTTTCGAGATTTGCCGATGAACATTCCTTAGAGCAATTCGCCTTCCTGCACTTCTCTTATCGGGAAGTACGTAGCAGGCGAAGGGTTCAGGGGAATTTGCAGGGAACACTGCACGGACCGGACTTCCGGACTATTCTTCCGGAACAGCATAGCCGGCACTTTGTTACAGGGGGAACTCATGGGGGTATTCAATATACCCAATACACTTACAATTATACGGATAGTCATCATTCCCGTCTTCATAACCTCAATTATTTACAAGCGGTATGATTATGCGCTTTCCCTGTTCATCATCGCTGCCCTTACTGACATATTCGACGGGCTTTTTGCGCGGCTGAAAAACCAGAAAACCGTGCTTGGGACATTTCTCGACCCCCTCGCGGACAAATTTCTGCACGTTACCGCGTTTATCATTTTTTCTGTCTATGGCTGGATACCCAAGTGGCTTACCATCACTGTCATAAGCAGGGATATCATCATAGTCACCGGCTGGTTTCTCCTGTATTTTATCGCAGGGTCTTCCAAAGTAGAACCGTCGCTGCTCGGCAAGATTACTGTGTGGGTGCAAAGCCTGCTCGTCGCATATATACTCATTGACATAAATCTCCTGGTGCTGCCGGATATCCCCGGGTTTGTGTTCCAGCTGACCGCTGCGGTTACCATACTTTCAGGACTTCACTATGTATACAGGGGGCTGAATGTGACGCATGCAGGCTGAACACGGAATAAAAATAGATACCGTCAACACGGGAAGCCCTGCTGAACTGTCCGGCCTTCTCCCTGAAGATGTGCTTCTCACCGTAAACGGAATGCAGATGAGGGATCCGATCGACTTCATGTTCAACAGTGCATCGCACGATATCAACATCACGTTCAGGCGTGGAGGAAAAACGCTCGAAACCCGGATCTCAAGGGAAGGCAGCAACGAATTGGGCATATGCTTCAAGCCGTTCAAGATAGCAACCTGCAGAAACAACTGCATATTCTGTTTCGTAAAACAGCTTCCGCGGGGTCTCAGAAAGACATTATACGTAAAAGACGAGGATTACCGGATGTCTTTCCTCTATGGCAATTATATCACCCTCACGAACCTCTCCAGGGAAGACAAAAAGCGTATTGTCGACCAGAGACTAAGCCCCCTTTACATTTCCGTGCATTCAACAAACAGGTCGGTAAGAAGCAAGCTGCTGGGCAATACAAAGGCCCCTGACATCCTGAAGGAACTGAAATTCCTGACAGAAAACAAGCTGCGTCTCAACGTGCAGATCGTCCTGTGTCCCGGCTATAATGACGGCAGGGAATTAAGGCAAACTCTGAGCGATCTCTACAAGTTTTATCCCTATATCCTTTCCGTTGCGGTTGTTCCTGTCGGCCTCACGATGCACAGGAAACAGCCCGTTCAGCCTGTGCTCAGGGAAGATGCAGAAGCAGCCCTCAAGATCATTGAGTCGTTTCAGAAAAGGCTTCTCAAAAAGCATGGCAACCCTGTCATTTACGGGGCTGATGAGCTCTACCTGAAGGCCGGACGTCCTTTTCCTCCGCTCAGGGAATACGGGGAACTGCACCAGATAGAAAACGGCGTCGGGATGGTCCCTCTCTTTCTGAACCAGGCAAAAAAACTGAAAATATCCAGACCGTTGCCTCCCAAAAAGAGATTTCTCACTTTCACCGGAATTTCGTTCTATCCCTTTCTGAAAAAACTCACTGAGAGGCTCTCCGAAAAAGAAGACTTTTCGATCGAGGTTTTGCCGGTCGAGAACAATTTCTTCGGCTCATCCGTCACCGTCGCAGGCCTTCTGACAGGCAGAGATGTGATCAAAGCAGTACTGGACCATACGGGACCCGGTGAGATAATCCTGATTCCTGACGTCGTCCTGAACGGAGAAGGCAGGTTTCTCGATGAGGTGACGCTTGAGGATATTCAGGAGGCGCTCCACATCCCTGCAAAAAAAATCAGTTCGACTCCCGAAGGTCTTGTCAGAGGCATTGCAGAGGCAGCATAAAAACAATGCTCATCGCCCTGCAGGCTGCCGGACATCCCTCTGATTTGCAGCGAAAAAGTCCTTGACAAAGACCCCTTTTTTTGATAAATATTTACTACAGAGTAATAATATGTTTAATTAGTAAGACATATATATGGAAAAAAGTGACACCGGGAGGAAACCGAGAAAAAAGAAGGAGTTCAGGTATGCCACTTCCTTCACAATGAGGATTGATTCATTTACCCTTGAGATGCTTGACAGAATGGCATATGACGAGGACAAGATGAGACCTGAGATTATCCGTTCTGGTGTCAAGTTTCTTTTTATTAAAAAATACGGGCAGAAGGAGATTGACAAGCTGAGGCAGAAGCACAGAAAAGACTTGCCCGGCAAGGAATCACTCTAACATGACAACGAAAACCGATATTCTTCGATACCGCTGCACGTGTGACATTGACAGACAACCATGGGAATGATAGTATTTACAATGAAATATTTTTTTGCATTGTTGGCCGTTTTCTTTCTGCTTGCCGCTCCTGCTTATGCTGACATTTACAAATATACGGATGAAAACGGCGTAATATGTTACACCGATACTCCGCTTGGTAAAAAGGCTGACAGACTCCTGAAGGAAAAGTCCGTCGCCCCCCTTGAGGCAAAAAAAGGTTCCTCAAAACGTTCAGGAGATGTCACGGACTATCACAGCATCGTTTACGACAAGGCCTCGGTGTATGATATTGACCCTTCTCTGATCAAAGCGGTCATTAAGACGGAATCAAACTGGAACAGCAGGGCGATATCAAGGAAAGGCGCAATCGGGCTCATGCAACTTATGCCCGGCACGGCAGTTGATATGAACGTGAGGAACCCTTTCGATCCGGAGGAAAATATCGAGGGTGGCACGAGATACCTGAGATACCTTCTTGAACGCTTTAACGGAGACCTCACGCTTGCCCTTGCAGCATACAATGCAGGGCCGAAGACCGTCGAAAAATTCGGGTATGTGCCGCCGATTACGGAAACCCGCCAGTATGTAAATAAGGTGCTTTCCCTTTACAACGGAAAGATGACCTATCCCGCTGCAGCCGTCGACAAACAGAAACCCATCGAACGAATCTATAAAATTGTCATGGAAGACGGCACTGTACTCTTCACTAATTCCTCTCTTGTCTCGAACAGACCTGTCAGGTTTTAAATGACTCCTGAAGAATCCCGTATCCGGGAAGAAATTCTTGCATGGAAGACCCGGAGACGGGCAATTATTCTCGCCCACAATTATCAGAGGGACGAGGTTCAGGAAGTTGCCGATTTCACCGGTGACTCTCTCGAGCTTTCGAGAACCGCTTCGTCGATGGATTGCGATGTGATCGTCTTTGCGGGCGTCAATTTCATGGCAGAGAGCGCCTCGATCCTCTGTCCTGACAAAACAGTGCTTCTTACCGAGATTGATGCAGGTTGCCCGATGGCTGACATGATCCATGTGGATACCCCGAGATGGGAGAGAAAAAGCTTTCCCGGCTTCAAAACTCCGCCCCCCTACCTGTATCCGACATCGTTCACCCTACGTGACATGAAGGCGCAGAATCCCGGCGTCCCTGTTGTCGCCTATGTCAATACGACCGCCGACGTGAAGGCTGAAAGCGATATCTGCTGCACTTCCGCAAATATCGTAAAAGTCATAGAATCCATTCCCGATGATACTGTGATATCCGTCCCTGACAGAAACCTGTCGATGTGGGCCCAGAAAAATACAAAAAAGCGGGTCATCTCATGGGACGGGTTCTGCCATGTACACGAAAGGGTGACCCGTGACGATGTGACAAAGGCAAGAAAGGATCACCCGGCGGCACTTCTTATGGCACATCCGGAATGCAGGCTGGATGTGCTGGATTTGGCTGACCATGTGACCAGCACGTCCGGCATGCTGAGGTTTGCCAAAGCGTCTTCTGCAAAGGAGTTCATCGTCGGAACGGAGATAGGTCTCATGCACAGATTGCGGAAAGAAAATCCTGACAAGGTCTTTTATCCGCTGAGGAAGGACATGATCTGTCCTAACATGAAGCTCACCACGCTGCACAGCGTGCTCAGGGCCCTGAAGGAGAACGCGTACGTGATTAAAGTCCCCGAAGAGATACGGATACCCGCAAAAAAGGCCCTGGACAGGATGCTTTCAATCCCGTAGGACATCCATGGATTTCTTTTCCAGAATCGCTGAAAGACGGATCATCGAAGCCATGCAGAACGGCGAGTTCGATAACCTTGAAGGTAAAGGGAAGCCGATACTCTTTGAGGATGAGACATGGATTCCGGAAGACCTGAGACTGGCATACAAGTTCCTGAAAAATGCGGGTTGCATCCCCCGTGAGCTGGAAATGAGAAATGAAATCATCAATATGTGTTCACTGATGAACACTCTCGATGATGACAAGGAACGGCTCAAAAAAATACGTGAATTGAATTTCAAGCTCCTGAAGCTGAATCTGGGCAGGAAAAGACCTCTCAGCTTCGAAGACTTTCCTGAATACGAAGCAAAGATAACTGACAGACTGATCGAACAACAGCGGTAGATTCCATCATACAGTACACTCCGGAGCAGGCAGCCTCATTTCTTCAGATTTTTGCTGATGCAGACCCGCAGCGGGCACTGGCAGAAAAACAATCCTCCGAAATGTATCGAGAACTTGCATTCCATCGGTATGGATACCATGCAGGCCACAAAAGCGTCCAGCCCGACATCTTTTGCACTGCAGAGTTTCCTGAAGCCCGATGTATAGCAGACAAACCCCTTCGGGCATTTCATGGTCTTCATGATATCTTCCATGTTCTTTCTGACATGCTGATCCACTTTTTTCTCTTTCTGCGGCATCACATCAGACCCTCCAGCCCCGCAAGGACTGGGTTCCGGGAAATGCATGCCTGGAAACGACCATCTCTCCTATACCCCCCTGCCCTGATGTCCGGCCCACCACTGGCCGTTCTGCTTTTTTCCGGATTTCCTGAAGATATATTTCATCACGAGCAGAAATACTACCAGGCTGATGGGGTTCATAACCAGCGCAACAAGATTCGAGAAAAAGTCGAACATCGTTCAGCACTCCCCGACATGATGGACCGCATCTTCATGGAAGCTCCTGTTTCTTTCCAGATAGTCATCGAGGGTCTTCAGCATCGAAATGAGGATAGCCTTGAAAACCGTCATGACAGAAGGATCCGTAAAATACGAATATACTTTATAGTTGCCATCCGGCGTAAATCCGACGAGGGACCAGTCAGCAAAGCCGTATTTTCCCACAATTTCGCTTATGTCATTAAGGTCAGCCTGTTTCATCGAAGCACCTCCTTTTCACTGCACATCCGATAATTTTAATATTTATACTATCTTAATTATATAAATAGCATATATCATGCCAGCCTTCTTAATGAGCAAGTGACTGTCATTAAAGAATTATTTTTGTCATTCACTGCCTCTGTGGGTAAGAGATTACATAATTCGTCACAAAAAGTACTCAAATGGGGAAGAGTCTGCAGGTTCCCGAAGCACCGCTTCCAGGACATCAGCACATCCGGATTCTGTTATACTTATAATATGAAAATCATATCAAGATGAGGAGATACAATGGGTGAAATCGAAAACACGGCTATGAAGATCATTCATGCCTATGAGGATTATTATCTGGATAAGGAAAAAAGGAAGATCCTGGACAACCTGTTCGACAGGTTTCTGAGCATTGTTGATATTAACGGGCAGATGGATATATATGAAGCGACTGTTGCGCTCAGCAGGTCCCATCCAAAGGAATATGCCGAATTGCTGAAAGCATTGAAAGACGAATCTCTCATCTCTGACTGATTCTGTTTTCTGACGCAGACATTTCCCAATAAACGTTGCAAGGCACTGAATCCGCCGGATTCCTGTGCCTGATTGTCCTGCCGCACATAGTTCCCGAAAGGCCTGCAAGAAGGTTTGTCACATGCCCGTTGCAGACACCTGCAAGAATATGATATAACAATGTATTCATGTATCCTGTTGTAATGAAAGTACACGCAACAGGTCATGTCTCTGCTGGCTGGAAGTCAGGGAAGAGGAGTGAGCCGGTTACGGTGATTCTCCCGCTGCCCCGCAGCCGTGAAGGGAACGAAAGCCCGGAGCAAGCCACTGTCCCGTTTTGCCGGGGTGGGAAGGCAGGCAAGTAGGTCAATGTAGTACGCCCTGAGCCGGAATACCTGTCCAGACCGGAAAGACTCAGAGTGAACTGTGCAGGATAATGAGTCCTGTCATAATACTCTGAATCATCACTCTGATTTCCCGAGGGAGGAAAAGAATGAGAGCCAAAATGCTCTTCTGTGTTATTGTGCTGCTCACCTGTTGCTTCCCTTTTCCCGTTCCTGTGTTTGCTGAACCGCCAAAGCGCATCGTCTCTCTTGCGCCCAATATTACCGAAATACTTTTTGCGCTTGGGCTCGGTGAACACGTCGTTGGTGTCACTGGTTTCTGTGACTATCCCGAAGCAGCCAGAAAAAAGCAGCAAGTCGGCGGAATGTCCAACCCTTCATTGGAGGGAGTCGTCTTGTTAAAACCAGATATTGCAGTTATGACTACTGACGGCAATCCAAAAGAGTTTGAAGAGAGGTTGCACTCACTTAATATAAGGACATATGTATTTAAAGCGCGGCGGCTTTCAGAATTACCTCAGGCTATAAGAGAAATTGGTTTAGCACTTGACGCAAAAGATAATGCTCATTCCCTCGCCAGCAAGATAGAGACCGCAATCAATAGATTGAAAACCAAGAGGCAGGAGACAAGCATTATCAAGTCACAGAGAAAAAAGATCCTCTTCATCATCTGGCCTGAGCCGTTGATAGTTGCAGGACCTGGTACCGTCATGGACGATGCAATTATTCTTCTCGGCAATGAAAACATAGCATCGAAAGCAAAGACCTTATACCCCAAATACTCTATTGAGGAGATTATTCATCAAGCACCTGATACGATAATTATTGGTAAGGGGCACGCAAATATGCATGAGGTTTCAGCAACACTTCTTAAGAGATTAAAAAGTGTCCCTGCTGTAAAAAACAATAAAGTTTTTTATGTAAGTGATAGTCTCTACAGACTCGGGCCAAGGGTTATCGAAGGCATTGCGGAGATAGCGGATAACCTTGAATGAACAGTCCGGATAACTGATGCAGGATTCTGAAGTGTGCGCTTCCCTTATTGGAACAGTGGTGTCAGGAAAAGGAAAGAAGGAAAACATATCATGAAGAAATCCTTTGTCGTCTTGCATATTGTACCGGAAAGAGTGTAAACGTGACCGGGTCTGATATTACAAAAATCCCGACATTCTTTGTGCTGGTTGGCCTTGTACAGGGGGCTATCCTGCTGACAACAGATTATTGTGCCGGAATTGTTTTTCATCCTGATCTTGTACCAGGGATAATACTGCTTGTACATGTCGTATTAAACAGAGGGCGACAGCTCTGCGGACTTGCCGGCACCTTTGATGCAATAGCAGCAAAAAAACAGGGTGCCCAGGATGCAGAAACACAGACTCGCCCGCTGAGACTCAGCCATTCTGTGACCGGACCTGCAGGCGTCACGGCGATAGTTTTCGCGTTGGGGCTGAAATACCTCTCCCTGCTCAACCTCACCCATTTTTTGCCTTTCACCTATTACTCTTCCCTCATCCTGCTTCCGGTAATCCCGAAATGGACAATTGTCATAAGCATGTTTTATGGAAAGCCGGCAGTACAGGATGGAATGGAAAGGAGCTTCCTGCACAGAAAAGGAGTGAAGAAGACCGCTATTTCGACCCTGATACTTGTTCTTTTATTTATCCTGCCCGGGCTGCTCTTCAGGGATTCCATGCCGGGCAATCAGCACATCTTTTTTGCTGCCCTCCTTATAACGTTGTATGGTCTGTGCCGGGTATTGGCACATTATTTTCATGCCCATTTAGGCGGACATAGAGGAGATACACTTGGTGCGACTGGTGAAATCGCAGAGATGAGCTTTTTGTTCATGGTAATTATATGGTCACGGTTATCTATTTAATACGGCATGGTGAGACAGAAGGTGCCGAGAAAAAACGGTACAAAGGGACGATAGATGTGCCTTTGTCGGGGCATGGTATCATGCAGATGGAACAGCTTTCGAGGTATATGGCAGGACTTTTTAAAAGCAGCACAAATTCTCACCCTGTAACGCAGAAGCCCCGATCCGCTGACGCCGGGGAGTTCCTGAGTGCAGTGTACTGCTCTGATCTGCAGCGGTCGATAAGGAGCGCCGAGATTATTGCAGGGCCTCACGCCCTCCGTCCTGTTCTTGTTCCGGCACTGAGAGAGAGAGACTTCGGCGTATGGGAAGGCATGTCGTTTGATGAAATTAAGGAGAAATACCCTGATGAATTCGATGCATGGGCAGACAATCCCCTGCAATTCAGCCCGGTGGGAGGAGAGAGTACCATTGAGGTACGTGAACGCGTAATGAATTCCCTCCAGGAAATTATTCACCGTCATCAGGGAGAACATGTCGCGGTAGTCGCCCACGGCGGGGTGAACAGGATAATCATCTGCCATTTGCTCGGAATACCGCTCGAAAACATCTTCAGGATCGAACAGGACTACAGTGCATTAAATATCTTTCAATACCATACAAACTGCCCTGTTGCACAACTCATCAACGGAACAGTGCACAGGCGGGAAAAAACGTAAATACCATATCTGCCATCGGCAGTGTCAGAGGTATGTGAGGGGAATCCCGTGCGAACCGGGAACTGCCCCGCAACTGTAAAGGGAACGAAAGCTCTCGGAAGCCACTGGCTATAACAGCCGGGAAGGCGGGTGAGTAGGAAGCCCTGAGTCAGGAGACCCGGAATACCTCACAACTCCCCCTTCGAGGGAAGAGGAGGTTAATTCATGAGACACGACACATCATGAGTAAGCAGGAGATTTTGCCGGTCGTTTCACAAAAAACTACCCAAGGAGAAACAAGTCATGCATATAGTATTTGCAATCTTTTTGCTCTTTCTGCTCATCTTCCCTGCATGGGCGGAAAATGCAATAAAACTGGAAGACGTGGTTGTCACTGCAACACGGATAGAGTCGCCGGTTGAAGATGTGCCGCAGGATGTGACGGTCATAACGAAACAGGAGATACAATCCGGCAGTTACCGGAATATCACAGAGATCATAAGAAATGTCACAGGCTTGAATGTGTTTGAATACGGCAGCACAGGATCCCCAGCTACACTCACCATAAGGGGTTCCACGGCAGAGCAGGTGCTGGTCATGGTTGACGGCAAACGGATCAATAAGCCGGGGGATGGCCTGGTCGATTTCAATTCGCTTTCCCTGCCGCTTGAATACATTGAGAGAATCGAAATACTCAGAGGTGCCTCATCTGCGTTGTACGGCGCAGAAGCGATGGGCGGCGTCATTAATATCATCACCCATGTTCCCGACGAACCCTGCACGAATCTCGCAGCATCATACGGCAGATTTGCGACGAGGGATATCCGGTTCAGCACTTCGGGAAAATTCGGGAGGCTGGGGTATTTTCTCTCCCTGTCAGAAGAAAACTCATCGGGGTTCAGGACTAATTCGGAGTATACAAGCGATGCGGTAAACGCCAAGCTCACCTTTGACATTGCCAAAAACATACGTGCTGATGTCACGGTCGACTACACCCACAAAGAGGCGGGGGCACCGGGGTCTCTGACATGGCTGACTCCTTTTGCTGAACAGACGGATGAGACATTCAATGCAGGTCTGACGCTTGCATATAAAGAGACTCTCGCACGGCTTTACAGCCATAATGCAAGGATCCGCTATCTCAATCCCGGGAGTGAAGACAATACCCACAGAAATCATGTCAAAGGAATCGATCTGCAGCACAGCATCGCCCTCGGGTCGTCGAACCTGCTCACAGGAGGGGTAGAGCTTCTCGAAGAAGATATCGACAGCAGTGACAATATCAATGCTGCCGGTTCCATAGGCAGGCGCAGCAGGACAAGAAAGGGAATATTCATCCAGAATGAATCAGCGGTGACAGAAAAACTCCTCTTCATACTCGGGGCAAGATACGACGACATCGGCTCTCACCGCAGAATCAGTCCAAAGGCATCTTTTCTGATAAAACTGCCTTATCAGTCAAGCCTCTCCATGTCCGCAGGAAAAGGGTTCCGTGTCCCGGCCATGAATGCCCTTTACTGGCCTGACACCGGCTGGGCTGCAGGGAATCCCGACCTCAGGCCCGAACAGTCAACTGAATATGAATGCAGCATCCGGAAGGCGTTCGACACCACCGGCAATCTCAGGATTGTCGCATTCGAAAAAAGATCGAAAGACCTCATCCAGTGGCAGGAGACCAGTCCGGGAAGATGGTCGCCGGAAAATGTTTCCAGGGCACGGGTACAAGGCTTTGAGGCAGACGGAGAAGTCCGTATCAGCATAGTGCGTTTGGGTCTTAATTACACGTTCATGGATCCGGAAGACAGGACGACAGGCAAAAAAATACGGTTTGGCACACGGCACCAGATAAAGGGAACTGTTTCTCTGCATCCCGCAAAAGGCACAACACTTTCAGCAGAGTGGATGTATGTATCACACTATGTGGTCCAGCCTGGAGACCCCCGCTGTTATTTCCTTCTGAATGGAAAACTCAGCCAGAAGATCCCATTTTCCGGAGGAACAGCCGAGATTTTCATCACGGGGAAAAATATTCTGGACAGGGACTTTCAGACAATCGTGGGATATCCGATGCCACCTGTGCAATTGTTTGGAGGAATGAGTATCAGTTTCTGATGCTGAAAGAGAGGTGCCGAACGCGGTAATGTGGTGTCCCCGCCCTGCCTTCCGTGAGGAGGAACAGGGTGGGGATAGCAGATATGGAAACACACAATATCAGAATGCCTCCTCTATTTTTTTGCACAGCAACTTCCTTACCTCAGGATCAAACAGAATAGATGCATGGTTGTGATCAAAGATAAAATGCTCATCAGCCCATGAAAGCCGTGAACTCTCCAAAGACACAAGGCCATCTCCCCTTCCCTTTTTCATCTCATCGGGATAATACTTTTCCGGGATAACCCGCTCGAACACATTGGGGAAAGAAAAATTCCGGATGCGGAAAAGCGTCGGGTTAGTGCCTCCAAGAGAGATATACCATACACCGTTCAATCGTCTGTCATGCAGGGTCCTGAAAAAATTGGAGCCGGGAAGCAGTTCTTTCAGGGACCTGCTTTTCAGAAACTCCGATACCCGCTTCACAGCAAAGGCAAGAGACCCCTTTTCTCCGGACGGGAACAACGGATCCAGTGCCCTTGCAAGCGGCGTTACATATGCAGCGACGCGGGCGACGGAACTGCCATAATGAGGAGTAGAGATCGTAATAATCCCCTTCACCGAACTGTCTTCTTCGGTCAGATACTTCCGCGCGACAAGACCTCCCCTGCTGTGGCCGACGAGGATAAGGCCAGACCTTGTCATTGTGCGTGCGATTTTGGCGATCTCCCTCAACTCCTGGACTGCAGACTCGATGGGACCGGCCGGTCTCCGCTGACTCCACGTAACCATATTGTAATCCCTGGATTGCAGATCATCAAAAAGCGTGGAAATCCTTTCCGTTCGCTTTTTCCTGTTCCCGCCGAGCAGAATGCTGAGAGGACACAACCCTCCCAAGATGCGTGAAGCAGAGGGATCTACCCAGATATTCCTGTCCATGCCGAGGCCGTGGATGAAGATCACAGCAGGTTTATCATCACTTCCCTTGCAGGATATCTCTTCGAGTTTCATTCCCTTCAAAGACCAAGGTCAACAGGAACAATGCCACTGAACTCACTGCGCCCTTCAAGACACTTCATTACCGCATCCTGAGCCTGTTCCGTTGCCTCATAGGCGGCTATGAGAACCCGGGCGTCCCTGAAATGACGCAGGACATAGGGGCTTCCGAACGATATGACGACCGAACATCCTGCCTGCTGTATGAGCCGCAGGATTTTTTCCTTCTCCGCATCGCTGATTCCGGAACTCCCTTTCCATGCAGCAACGCTGGTAAATACCGCAAATACAGGACAGCGGTTTTCAAGTGATATCTCTTCATCGATCGTCGAAATGCGGGGAAAATATTTCCGGACAGACGATAGTGCGTACAGTTCAGGGTCACCCGCCAGTACCAGATGAAGCCTGCGTTTATCAGCAGCAGGAACTTCCCCTATGGTGCCCTGCACAAGACTGATTGACTTCTGCACAATCTGTGCAGAGATTTCCATATTTTTCCGGTAGTCGACTTCGCGTCCGGCAGCATCATGAAGACGGGTCTTTATTGCTGCAATACGGGCATACGCGGCTTCTGTCTTTTGCCGGAGTCTTCCCTCAGCAGCGACCGCCGCGAGCAATTCCTTCGCCGTTGCATCAGGATCAGCAGGATGAAGGAGGATATCAGCACCCGCCTCTATACAACGCGCCGGAACATTTGCGATGTCATTCAGGGCACTCATGATCAGGGCATCTGTCAGGATAAGTCCCTCAAACCCGAGTTCGTTCCGCAGGAGGTCCGTGAGTATTTTTCCGGACAGACTCGCAGGGTTGGCATCAATGGATGGGATGCTTAAATGCCCGACCATGATACTGCCCGCCCCTGTCCTGATCGCCTCCCTGAAGGGGGCGATATCCGTATCCATTAAATCCTCCCTGGATTTCCTGATGACAGGAAGACGGATATGGGAATCTGTGGAGGTATCGCCGTGACCGGGAAAATGCTTGGCAGAAGTAATGAGCCCTGCTCTCTCCAGAATCCTGATATACTCCGACCCGAACCATGCCACGCGTTCCGGATCATCTGAAAAGGCCCTCGTACAGATAATGGGGTTATCCGGGTCTCTGTTGACGTCAAGAACCGGGATGAGCGGCATGTTGATCCCCATATCCCCGGCTTCTTCGGCAAGCACCCTGAGTGATTCCCTGAGCAGAAAGACATCATCCGGCCTGCTAACGTCAACGGCAGCGGAAACCGCCATCTGACAGGGCAGCGGTGTAGTCCCCTGTATCTGCTGGCAAATCCCCCGTTCGACGTCGGATGCAATAAACAGGGGAACCTCTGCTGATGCCTGCAAATCACGGATAAAGGATTTTACTTCCTCTTTCCAGCCGCCGAAGAGAATAAACCCACCGATTCCTCTTTTCACGAGCCCCAATATCTTCTCCCGGTAAAAGGCCTCCCGTATTCTTTCCCCGTCAAGCCTGCTGATGATCAGCTGATATATTTTTTTTTCTGCTGGTAACTGTCCGGCGTTCTTGTGAGTCGGCATAATGCAGTTTATCAGATCGGTGCAGTCAGGAACAATAACCCTGATGTCTTATCATCAATGACCTTACCCCGCGCGCCGGAAAGGATGTGCCGGGGATTGCACAAAAATACCTATTTGAAAATAGGTCTAAATCTGATAGAATTACTCAAAATTCAAACTTGAGGAACATAAATGGCACTGGCGAAGATCCTGCTCGTTGAGGACGACAAGATGCAGGCAAAATTCGCAAAGGAATTCCTGGAGACAAACGGGTACCAGGTTATTCTGGCAGAAAACGGTAAATCCGCAATCAAGTTCGCAAAGACAGAGAATGTGGATATCATACTGCTCGACCTCATGCTGCCGGACATGAACGGCAATGAAGTGTGCCGGTGGCTGAAACTGAATCAGGATACCAAAGGAATACCCATCATCATGCTGACGGTAAAAAACTCCACGATGGAAAAGGTCGAAGGACTGAAGGCAGGTGCTGACGATTATCTCTCAAAGCCCTATAAAGAAGTCGAACTCAACGCCCGCATATACGCCTCCCTGAGAACAAAGGCGTTGCAGGATGAACTGAGGAAGAAAAACCGCGAACTTGAGGAAATCCTCTCGAAGGTGGAATTCCTTGCGATCACCGACCCCCTCACGGAACTCTTCAACAGGAGGCACTTTGAAACCATTATTGACAATGAATTCAACAGGTCAGAGAGATATAAAACCCCGCTTTCCTGCCTCATGATAGACGTTGATCACTTTAAAAGCATCAATGATGCGTTTGGCCACCGTGCAGGCGACTCGGTTCTGAAAGAAATCGCGGAAATCATCAAAAGCTGTCTGAGAAAAGTCGACACGCTGGCACGATGGGGTGGCGAGGAGTTTGTTGTCCTGCTCCCGAAAACAGACAAGGAACACTCTCTTCATGCTGCCTCCAGGATTCTCTCATCCATCTCGAATCATCAATTCCCCGGTATTGACAGAAAGATTACTGTCAGTATTGGCATTGCAAGCATCCCCTCTTCTTCGCTGGACACTTCCGAGAAACTTGTGGATGCTTCAGATGCGGCACTCTATCACGCCAAAGCAGGGGGAAGAAACCGGATAGAAATGTCTTAATGATCGCTATTGTTAAGCAATCATTAAAATAAAACTTTTTTATTAACTTTATTTACAAAAAACAGTTTTTATGCTATTTTAGGGTATGTGGTCTGTGCTGAATGAAAATCCTACCCGGGAAAAGATCATTATTCTTCTGAAAAAAAGAGGGTCTACATCAATCGACGACCTCAGCAGGGAACTGAATATCACCTCCATGGGCATCAGGCAGCATCTCCTTTCTCTGGAAAGAAGGGGCCTTATCGATTATGTGGCAAAACGACAGGGGATCGGCAGACCTGCCTTTCTCTACAGGCTTACCGACAAGGCAGATGAACTCTTTACCAAGGCATATGACAGCTTCCTTGTAAACGTATTCAAGGATATCGAAAAACACGATGGCCGTGAAAAGATAGACGAGATATTCAAATGGCGTAAGAACAGGATATTCAAGGAAGCAAGAGAAGCCCTTGCGGAAAAAAAGACCGTTCAGGAACGGATCAACGGCATGAAAGATATCCTTGAATCAGAGGGGTACCTGGCCGAACTCGATGACAGCAGCAACTCCTTTATCATGCGTCTTTACAACTGCCCGATCTTTAAACTTGCACACGAATTCAGAGAGGCCTGCCGGTACGACCTCCAGATGTTCCGCGAACTCCTCGGGAAAGACGTCAATCGTGAATCTTGCATAACCGACGGCGACACTTCCTGCACCTATACCATACCCAAACACATCCCGAAAACCTGAAGATCCGCCGATAACTTCACCCCATCAGGTTCTCTCTTTCCCTTCATAACAATCGTCACCTTGCATTTTGAGACGACAATCCCGGTATTCCGGCAGCATATCCAAAATATCCTTTTTTTAAGAATATTTATATAATTAATACTAATAAACCGCATGAGAAATTTTCCCTTGCCATAAGGTACCGTTTTATTTTATCTTAAAGTTATAAAAAAATAACAATAACAAGGAGGGATTGTTACAGTTATTGTGCAATTGCCTGCCCTGTTGGTGATAAGGTGAACATGTTGATCCGGCAAGTTAGATCTTTTGGGAGCTTACGTAAAGAGTTGGTGTGCATGTCTCCCTTGGGGAGAAAGCCTGAAGACTCTTTCAGGGCACCCACCTATTTTATAGGCGGATCTAATTTCTCCTTACACGGCAGGGTGGGTTTATTCAACCAGACTGGGTTCGTACGGCTAAGACCTTTTTGGAGGATTTTACATAAATGTATCATAGAGAGCAAATGGAAATTTGTATGCAAAATCAACAATTTCTCACCTCCAAAAATGCTTTCCGCCTTCTAATCCAGCCTGACAGGTAATCTTCAGAAAAAAGACAAAAGAAAGTCTTTGCGTCATCAGGATTCCCTCAACTGATGAAAAAGATTGAGGAAGGGGGTTTTGCATACATGGAACTCTATTTGTTGATTGGCATACTTGCTGGTGTTGCAGTTGGTTTGGCTATTACTCTTGTATCGCAGGCGCAGCTGAAAACAAAGCGGGCAGCTCTCGAGCAGGAAAGGGCAAAAGCACTTGAAAATGCACAGAAGGAAGCTGAAAGCATCAGGAAAGAGGCGCAAGTTGAGGCCAAAGATATGGTTTATCAGGCAAAGTCCGAAGTTGACAAGGAACTCCGCGAACGACGCTCTGAACTGAACCATCTCGACAAAAGATTACGGCAGAAAGAGGAAGTGCTTGACAGGAAATTTGAACAGATCGAAAAAAGAGATCAGGAATTAAACAAAAGGGAAAAAGACTACGTTGCAAAGGAACGGACCATCCAGGACAGGGAAAATACCTACAACAAGTTAATCAGGGAACAGACAGAACTTCTTGAAAAGATATCCGGCCTGAGTTCCGACGATGCAAAGAAAGAGCTTCTCAGAAAAATCGAAGAGGAATCACAGTTTGAATCAGCAAAACTCGCCAAGAAAATCGAGGACGAGGCAAGGGAACATGCAGAGAAAAAGGCAAAGGAAATAATAGGTTTCTCGATACAGCGATATTCAAGCGATTATGTGACTGATACGACGGTATCCTCGGTGAGCCTTCCGAATGACGAGATGAAAGGAAGAATAATCGGCAGGGAGGGACGCAATATTCGGGCATTGGAGGCTGCAACCGGGGTCGACCTGATCGTTGACGATACCCCGGAGACAGTAACCCTGTCTGCCTTTGATCCGGTCAGGCGGGAAATCGCAAGGATTTCCCTTGAGCGCCTGATAACCGATGGAAGGATTCACCCCACAAGGATTGAAGAGATTGTCGAAAAAGTCAAAAAGGAAATCGAAACCCATATACGGGAGGAAGGCGAAAAGGCTGTCTTCGACTTCGGATTGTCCGGCATCCATCCTGAACTTATCAAACTGATCGGGAGGCTGAAATACAGAACCTCATACGGCCAGAATGTCCTCCAGCACTCGAGGGAGGTCGCGTATCTGGCCGGCATGATGGCCGGAGAATTGCGGGTGGACATGAAACTTGCAAAACGGGCAGGCATTCTCCACGACATCGGAAAGGCAGTCGATCATGAAATCGAGGGCTCCCACCAGGAAATCGGTTCGAACATCGCCAGAAAATATGGAGAAAACCACAAAGTAAGCAATGCCATACTGGTCCACCATGGCGAAGGAGACCCCATGACCGTTGAGGCTGCGCTTGTTGCCGCGGCAGATGCGCTGTCAGCAGCCCGCCCGGGTGTCAGAAAAGAGAGCATAGAGAATTACCTGAAGCGTCTTGAGAAGCTCGAACAGATGGCCCTTTCCTATAAAGGGGTCGATAAATGTTACGCAATACAGGCAGGACGTGAAATCCGGATTATCGTGAAACCTGAAGACGTCAGCGACGAAATATCCTCGATGATTTCAAGAGAACTTGCCAGGAAAATTGAGTCCGAAATGACGTATCCCGGACAGATAAAGGTAACGGTCATCAGAGAGTCCAGGTACGTGGAATATGCAAAGTAATGCTTTTGCCGGCACATTCCCCATAGTTTCAGAATCCCAGCGTTACGGGGATGCGCAAAAGAACAGCAGCAGGCAGAGAAGCTGTTCACAGTGAAGATACTCTTTATCGGTGATATTGTCGGCAAGACCGGCAGAAATGCGACAAAGACCTTGCTCCCTGCTGTTGTCAGCAGGTACAAGATAGACCTTGTGATCGCAAACGGTGAAAATGCCGCAGGCGGTTTCGGCATAACCGATAAAATAGTCGCTGAGATCCTTCATTCCGGAGTCCATGTAATCACCACGGGAAACCATGTCTGGGACAAGAAGGAGTTTATCCCCCAGATTGCGAAAGAGAACAGGGTCCTCAGACCGCTGAATTATCCTCCAGGAGTACCGGGGTACGGCAGTATTCTGCTGACCCTGCAAGACGGCACTAAAGCAGCGGTCATCAATCTCTCCGGGCGTGTCTTCATGTCGAACATGGACTGTCCTTTCAGAGTTGGAAAAGCAGAGGTCGAGAGGCTTGCTGATTTGACGAGAATCATCATCATTGACTTTCACGCAGAGGCAACCTCAGAAAAAATCGCGTTCGGGCATTTCATGGACAGCAAGGTGAGCGCTGTCATCGGAACCCATACCCATGTGCAGACCGCCGATGAGAAGATATTGCCGGGAGGCACCGCCTATATTACCGATGTCGGCATGACAGGGCCTGACGATTCGGTCATCGGCATTGAAAAACAACAGATCATAGAACGGTTCCTGACAAATATGCCGATGCGGTTCGAAACGGCAAGGGGAGAGGGCATTTTTTCTGCGGCGGTCGTCGAAATCGATCAGGAATCAGGGAAGTCCTCTGCCATCCAGAGGCTGCAGCTCAGATATCCCTGACCCTCACTGTGTAATTCCGAACGTATCCCTGATATTTATTTTGCAGGTGTTTGTTGCGGCTTTGGAGTCGTCTGCTGCGGAGGCTGTTCCGTTTTCTGCGGTGTTACCGTAACCGCAGTATTCCCCTGAACTCCCTGAACCGGCCCGGTCGGAGGCGGTGTTGCCTGCTGCTGGGTTGCAGGAACTGACTTAACGACCGACCCGCTTTTAGAGGTAACGACCGCCAAAGTAAGCGACGTAATCATGAACACAACCGCCGCAACAGTCGTCATCTTGCTCATAAAAGATGCGGCACCGCGGCTTCCGAAAAGCGTCTGGCTGGAACCTCCAAAAGCAGCTCCGATTTCCGCTCCCTTCCCGCTCTGCAGGAGGACTACCGCAATAAGAAAAAAACAGACCAAAACATGCAAAATAATCAATAGAACCGTCATTCTTATCTCCTGAATTTTACTATTCTGGCAAAGCTGTCAGCCTTGAGACTTGCACCACCCACCAGGGCGCCGTCAACATCCCTGCAGGCCATCAGAGAATCCACATTCTCCGGAGTTACACTGCCACCGTATAGTATACATAATTCTTCCGCGCTATTTCCATACAATACCGCGAGCCGTTCCCTGATATAGGCATGCGCCTCCTGTGCCTGTTCAGGAGTTGCGGTCTTTCCGGTACCAATCGCCCATACGGGTTCATATGCGATTACTATACCGGAATGACCGATCCCTTCAAGTCCCTTTGCGATCTGTTCCTGAAGGACTGCAAAAGTCTTTTCATCCTCCCTCTCCTGCAGGGATTCACCAATACAGACGATAACATCGAGCCCATGCCTTTTGGCAGCCTTTATTTTTTTGTTTACTGTCTCATTATTCTCAAAAAAATATTGCCGCCTTTCAGAATGTCCGACAATCACATACCTGCACCCCGTATCACGCAGCATTAAAGGAGATATTTCACCGGTATATGCGCCTTTTTCTTCAAAAAACATGTTCTGTGCAGCAAGCCTGATATTTGAGCCTTTCAGCAGCTCCTCCGCCAGTGAGAGGTATGTAAACGGAGGTGCAATCACAATCACTACCCCATTCTCGTCTCTTACGGCAGGGATCAGCTGTGCGACAAACTCCCGTACCTCGGAAGTGTTCTTGTTCATCTTCCAGTTTGCAGCAATAATCGGCGTTCGCATGCTGATAATTTAAAAGAAGCACTGCATATTGTCAAGGAGATACCATGAAAGTACTTTAAAAAAAATCCTTTTATCAGTAAAATATCACCTGTTATTTAACCTGAAATCAATCAAAGGGGGTCAACGTGAACAGACAGATACTACTGAACGAAAAAGATATCCCGGTGCAATGGTATAACATCCAGGCAGACTTGCCGAATCCTTTGCCGCCGCCGCTCAATCCGGGGACAGGACAGCCGATAACACCTGATATGCTCGCTCCGGTATTTCCGATGAACCTTATAGAGCAGGAAGTCAGCACAGAGAGATGGATAAATATCCCGGATGAAGTGCTCGAAAAATATCTTATCTGGAGGCCCACGCCTCTGCACAGGGCCCATTTTCTCGAGAAGGCGCTCGGGACCCCTGCAAAGATATATTTTAAGAACGAGGGTGTGAGCCCTCCGGGAAGCCACAAACCGAATACTGCAATCGCACAGGCGTATTACAATAAAGTATTCGGCATTAAGAGGCTTGCCACCGAGACAGGTGCGGGCCAGTGGGGAAGCGCTCTCTCTTTTGCATGCAACCAGTTCGGCCTTGAATTGAAAGTCTACATGGTCAGGATCAGCTACAATCAGAAACCTTACAGAAGGCTCATGATGGAAACGTGGGGCGCGAAATGCGTGCCCAGCCCGAGTCCTGATACGAATGCAGGAAGGAAGTTCCTTGAACAGAATCCCGAGCACCCCGGAAGCCTGGGCATCTCCATCAGTGAAGCGATCGAGGATGCAGTCACCACACAGGACTCAAGATATTCACTCGGAAGCGTGCTGAACCATGTGCTGCTGCACCAAACGATCATTGGGCTTGAAGCGCATAAACAGCTCGCATCCATCGGAAAATATCCTGACGTCGTCATAGGATGCGCCGGCGGCGGAAGCAATTTTGCAGGGATAGCTCTGCCGTTCGTGAGAGACAAGATACACGGGAAACAGGTACATATCATCGCCGCAGAGCCCAATTCCTGCCCTACCATGACAAAAGGCACCTATACCTATGACTTTGGAGATACTGCCGAGACTACTCCTTTGCTAGCGATGCATTCACTCGGCCATGGCTTTGTGCCTGCCCCTATCCATGCAGGAGGTCTCAGATACCACGGGATGGCACCCATTATAAGCAGACTGGTTGTGGACAAACTGATTGAGCCCAGAGCCTATTCCCAGCTGGATACCTTTGCGGCGGGAGTAATGTTCGCAAGGACAGAAGGGTTCATCCCTGCCCCTGAAACAAACCATGCAATCGCATGCACGATCGAAGAGGCGCGGAAGGCAAAAGAAGAAGGCAAGGAGAAAGTGATCCTCATGAACTGGAGCGGACACGGCATCGTCGATCTCGCTGCATATGACGCATATCTTTCAGGCAAACTCGAAGATTATGTACTGCCGGATGAAGATATCAAAAACCTTCTGAAGGACCTCGAAAAGTTTCCAAAACCTTAAAATGCAGAGAAGGGGGGATCTAATTCCCCCCTTCTCTGCATGTTCTTCCGCCTCACCTGGCCTGTATTTTTCATAAATATCTTCCTCAATACAGATGAGATGCGGTATCAGCGAGGATTTACAGAGTGTTCGATACCTTAAAGCGAAGAATATTCTGTACCTCGGAGGTCTGCAGAGCAGACCGAGAATGAGCGATGATCCTGCATCTCATCTGCTATTCAACGCTCTATGAATAATCTGGGCTGATATTATTCTGTCCTTCATAAAGGTACCAGGCACCCTCTTTGTGCACACACCTGTGGTATCCTATGGGTATGAACATGTATTGCAGCCAGCTGGGCATGCTGATTGAGTTCACTTACTGTTCGTCGATGAATGATGGGCTTCCCTGCAGGAATATCATCGGATGCTGGAAGGAAAAAACGAATATCATTGCATTCCTCCGGGGAAATTTTTCTGATGAAGAATTGCGGAAAGTCTTTTCCAAACCGCCGAAATCACGCATAGACCGCATCGTAGAATCAATCAAACCGCAGGAGTAAAGGAACACCTTCGTTTTTGAGCGGATTCCGTATCCGGCGCTCGGCATACTTCTCGCGCCGGAGGATATTCTTTATCACAGCCCCCCCTACCTGGGTAGTATTGATTTAGAGCTCCCGACCTCCCATAATTATATTATACATAGTGTTTTGTTGATTTAATAACATTTCTCACTAAATCAATAACTTGCAAGGATTTTGCGCATGAAAAACAGGGAAGAAACATCACGGGCAGCAGAGAGGATCAGGCATCTTTTGGCGGTGATTGCGGTTATCGTCACGCTCTACTATCTTTACTGGAGGGTTACTGAAACCTTTAATCCCAATGCCATGTTCTTTTCATGGGCCCTTTTCGGTGCCGAGGTTTTTGGTGCCGTCACGACCTTTCTTTTTTATTTTGTGGTATGGAACCCGCTTAAACGTAAAGCCCCGCCTCCCGTCACCGGTGCAACTGTTGACATCATGATACCGACAAAAAATGAGTCTGTAGATCTGCTGCGGAAAACTCTTCTCGCATGCAATGATCTGAAATATCCTCACCGCACTATTGTCCTGGATGACGGAAAGCGTCCTGAAGTAAAAACGCTCTGTGAAGAACTGGGCTGCGTCTATCTCGCAAGGGAAACCCATGAACATGCGAAGGCCGGGAACCTCAACTTCGGACTGCAGCATTCGACTGCTCAATATGTCGCCATCTTCGATGCAGATCATGTTCCCCTTCCCCATTTCATCGACCGGCTCATCGGGTATTTCAGGGATGAAAAGGTCGGGTTTGTCCAAGCACCCCAGGAGTTCTATAACATCGATTCGTTCCAGCACAGGACCGATCCCAAAAAGAAAATGATATGGGGAGAGCAATACCTGTTCTTCTCCCTTATCCAGCCGGGAAGGGACCGATGGAATGCCGCCTATTTTGTCGGCAGCTGCGCGGTCATCCGAAGAAATGCCCTCGATGACATCGGGGGTTTTGCCACAGGTTCGATCACAGAAGACATGCTCACCTCCATAAAGCTCCATGCAAAAGGCTGGTCATCCGTCTATCATAATGAGAACCTCGCGTATGGCATCGCTGCCGAAACTCTCAAGCCCTTTCACATTCAGAGGCAGCGGTGGGGTGTGGGAAGCTGGCAGGTATTCGTAAAGGCAAATCCCCTTCTGCTCAAGGGACTGAGTTTCCGTCAGAGTCTCTGCTACCTCTCCTCAATGATCTACCCTCTGGAAAGCATCCAGAAGATCATCTTCTACCTTACGCCGCCGGTAGCCCTTTTCACCGGCGTGCTTCCGATGAAGGCGCTCGACGTCAATTATCTCATGCACTTCATTCCTTATTTCATAATCTCTATCCTCGGGTTCAATGAAATGGCGAGGGGGTTTGGCGGCCAGATCATGCTTGAGCAGTTCAGCATGGGAAAATTCTTCACCTATTTCAAGACGATGATAATCCCCTTTCTCCCGAAGAAGAGCAAGGAATTCAAGGTCACGCCAAAGTCGGAACTCGGGCATGCCCCGGTTACCCTTATCATGCCCCAAATGCTCATACTGCTTGCAAGTCTCGTCGCGATCTGCTGGGCGCTCGTCGAACTGCTCATCGGGCGGCGCAATGACAGCTTTATCGTCGCGGTCAACTGTTTCTGGGCGCTCTATAACAGCGGACTTGCGCTGGCCATTATTCAGTACGACTACAAAAAACTTGTTCAGCGCAGGGAGCGGTTCAGGATGCCCGATACGCTCCCTGTGTATTTCCAGTCAAGGAATGGAACACGGTCTCCCCGAAGCCTCGCGGTTGCCGACAACATCACTGAAGACGGTCTTTCCATTCTGACAATAGGACAGGTTCCGGCAGGACAGCACGTGAATATCGATTTACTGCTTCCGAACTCTGTACTCAGCCTGCAGGGGAAGGTAGTGCAGGAGAAGAGCATATCAGCGGAACAGCACAAGGTCTCTCATCTCGGCGTGCATTTCAACAATATGCCGCAGCAGACAAAGGATATGCTTTCGCGCTATCTCCATGAATCGGCAATCACGAAGTACATGAAAGAATACTCAACCAGATATAAAACGTATCTGGAGATGCGGCTGATGGGCAGGAAGCATTTCCGCGACCGTGCATACAGGGCGATTGCATACCTTCCGGTTGTCCTCAGCACCGGTGAAGGACATGAGACATATGCGGTGATGAAAGATATCTCTGAATCCGGAATTCTGCTTGCTTCACGGGTATTGATTCCCCCGGGAAGCAGGGTCTCCATGCATGTCATGCTCGGGGAAGAAATTCTCGAACTCGGGGGGACGGCAGTGAGGGATTTGCCATACGGAAGCGAGGATTATCCTGAATATCTCGTCGGTATTCATTTCACTCCTGATTCCCAGAAGAAAGTGCACAGCCTCCTCACAATCGCCGACAGGATAGGAAACTTCATATTCCCATGACCGCACAAGACAAATACTCCAGATACACCATCTGGTGCATCCTGATGTATGCGCTCATTATCACAGGCTGGCACCTGACCTACGGTTCCGTTTCATATATGGAAGCAATGAATATCTTCACGGGGAGACAGGTCCTCTCCGGGAATTTCGGATTTGAACCCCTTATGAACCTCGGATCATCACTCATACAGCCTCCCCTTGCAGCCATAGGCGATGCCGCAGGAGGCCTCTATGGCGCACGGGCTGTCAGCATGCTTTTCGGTATTGCCCTGACATGGATCATATATCTGACCGCAGGAATTCTGTTCACCGAAAAAAAGGGGCGGCTTTCCGCCCTGCTGTTCCTGTTCACCGGAACAGCGGTATTCGTTTCGGTGTCCGCAACAGGTGACATCATCGCAGCGTTCTTTCTCGGGATTTCGTTTTATCTCATCCTGTTGTCCGAGAAGAAACAGTCGGCGATTCTTTTGCTGGCCGGGGCGTCAGCCCTGTTTCTGGCCTCTGTCACGAAATATATCGCCGTCATTTATCTGCTTTCTTTCCTGGTCTTTGTTTTCTGGAGGTTTCCTCTGCTCAGGGCTCTGGTGTTCTTCTTTCTGCCACTTGCCGCCCTGCTCTCCCTGTACGGAACCCTTGTACTCTATCCCGCCATGGAATCAGTCATCAGGAGCTACCTTACCACCTATCAGCAGATTCCGTTCCCTGTACCTGATGCAGCGGGCTGGAACCTCCAGTGGGTAGAAATGCCGTATCTCCTTGCGATATTCGGCATGTTCCACAAGGAAAAAGGAAAAGACGCGATCATGCTCACCATCTTTTCCACACCGATTTTCCTGCTGTATTTTCTGAACGGCACCGAGCAGTCAATCGACAAGAACATGATTTTTTCCCTGGTGTTTCTGATCCATGCAGCTGCTCTTGGCGTCGACCATATGGGCAGTCTCTTTTCGTCCAATGTGCCGGCCTCCTGGGTAAAGCCGTTTTTTACTACAGCGGTACTGATTGTCATTTGGGTCTTCGGGATAAAACAGATTGCATGGTTCGAACAGCAGTATGCTAATCTGACGCCGGTGATTACCTTCCTCCAGCAGAAAGGCCATAACGGGATGACCGTTGTCCTTGATTCCAGCGCGCGGTACCAGGACTATGTCTACCGCTACTCGCTCGAAAAACAATTTCCTTCCGCACGCTTTATTCCTGCTCCTTTCAATGACAATGACAAGAGGGACGAGGTGCTCGCTGCAGCACAACCCGATTTTGTAATCTTCAACGAGTTCTATGTCGGCACCTATTTCTGGAAGGTTCCGATATATTATTACGACAAGGGGTTTGCCCTTGTGAACGAATTCCGGCTGCCATTCTGGACAGGGATTCAAAATGTCAATATCTTACGAGGAGGTAATGCATGAACCGTTCAGCTTTTTTGCTTGTGTTTCTTTTTCTCTCTTTTTTCCTTTCAGCCGATTCACATGCGATAGAAGGATTTTCTGGCTCGACATGGGGAGAACTCAGATATGAGCACCTTGCGAGGGGAGAAGGCGAATCCGACGTAATACTTCGCGGCTGGGTAAAACAGGGGATAGATTGGGCCAGATGGGGCAACACCAAAGTGAACACATACCTTACCGTACGCTATGTATGGGATTCCGAGAAGCTCGACTGGAATAATTCTCTCGGTCCGGGAGCAGGCATTGCAATCGATACCTATATCCCGAAAGGGCCTTATGTTTCATGGGGTGTCGAATACCTCTGGGACAGATTCTACCGGTCAGCCGAGACCGAGCAGAAAGTGGTGGTGTTCATGAACTGGTACGGCAACTGGGATCTTAAGAAAAAATAGGGTACGGAGAAGGATTTCAGGGAGATTCATACTATGGGATTATGGAGTGTGTATTTTCTGGGAAAGATTTTCCTGTACCTCTGGGGGGCGATCCGTTTCAGCGTTCTGCCGAACCTCCTGTTCGCCGCCTTTCTGGCTGTGCCCGTGCCCAAGACCCTTCCGCTGCACCATGTGCTGAAATCGGCAAAGCTGGGGCTGAGCTTCCTGTTCGCCTTTCTCCTCCTCTGGTACGATTCCTATTTTCCTCCTCTGCTGTATACAATCAGCACGTTTCAGCAGATCGGGCTGCCTGAAAAAGAGTATATTTACCGTTTTGTAATGAACACCCTCAACCCCCTTGCAGTGCTGGCGCTGCTTTTCATTCTCGTCCTGTGCATATTCCTGAACAGGCGCATCAAACTTGCCCCTGTCGTGGTGCTGCTCATGCTGATAGTCCCTCTGTTCGGATTGACCCGGAAAGACGTAGGAATAGAGGAATACCTTACCTCGTTCTACCAGTCAGAGTCGAAAAGAATGGTTTCCTTTGAACAACCGGAGAAGAAAGCGCCTGATTTCGACATACTCATCCTGCATGTCTGTTCACTGTCATGGGATGACCTGAGGACAGTCGGGTTTGATACGCATCCTTTCCTCAGAAAATTTGATATTCTCTTCACCAATTTTAATTCAGTATCGAGCTATACGAACCCCTCAGCCATCAGGCTCCTGAGGGCAAACTGCGGTCAGCAGAAACATGAGGCTATTTACCGGGAAGCTTCGAAAGAATGCTACCTGCTCGAAAGCCTCCGCTCCCTGGAGTATCAGACCTATACCGCCATTGACAACGACGCTCCTGCGTATCGTTTCGTCGAAGATATCATGGACCACGGGAAGGCGGATGCCCCGATTTCCCTGAAGGGCATCCCCGTGCAGCAGTACGACTTTGACAAGACGCCCATCCATAACGATCTCCAGATTCTCGAACGATGGTGGGATATGAGACAAAAAGCGGACAAAAAACGGGCGGCGCTGTATTTTGACATCACCACCCTCCATGGCGGTGCCCACTGGGCACATGAAAAAGACTGGTGGAAAAGGGACCGTCCGACCCACTATAAAGAGTTCCTGCTGAACCTTTTTGCGAACCTTGAGAAATTCTTCCAGCGCATTTCTGCATCAGGGCGGAATTTTGTTGTCGTTTTTGTCCCGGAACACGGGATGGCCCTTCGCGGCTCCAGCATCCAGGCGCCTGACCTCAGGGATATCCCCCTTCCCCAAATAACAAACATTCCTGTCGGGATTAAATTCATCGGCCAGGGATTTCAGGATACTCCTGTGCAGCAGGAAATTGTTGCAAAGCCGACAAGCTATCTTGCCCTTTCGTGGACGCTTTCCTCACTTCTCAAAGAACCGCCTTTCAGCAGAGAGGGCCGTTCACTCAGGCAGTACCTTGAAGAGATACCGGAAACCAGATTCGTTGCCGAAAACCAGGAAGCGCTGGTTGTCAGGAGAGACCAGGACTTTTATCTGTACGGGAAGGAAAAGACGTGGACCAAACTCCCATCATCTGCACTCCGTTAACCTTAGGATACAGAAATATTCATAGCACGCGGGGCAGCAGATTGGGAAATCCGTGAATGATTCAGGGCAACCTGAATGACCATATCAGGTTCATGACTGATCACACAACTGACCATCCGATATTTTGAGCACCCTGTGGCACCGGCCGGACAGTGACTCATTGTGGGTCACAATGACAAAACTCACGCCCTTATTCTTATTAAGGTCAATAAATATATTGAAAAGTTCTTCACCTGTTGCAGTATCCAGATTTCCAGTAGGTTCATCCGCAAGCACTGCCTTCGGTTCGAGAATAAGCGCCCGTGACACCGCAACACGCTGCTGCTCTCCTCCGGAGAGTTCCCCCGGCCTGTGCCGCTTTCTTGCAGAAAGACCCATCTCATCGAGAAGCCTCTCTGCCCTGCTCCTGATTTCCGCATATCCTGATATTTTATTCCCGTAACCTGAACCGAATCCGATGAGTCCCGGCATCATCACATTCTCAACGGCCGAGAATTCCGGGAGGAGATGATGAAACTGAAAGATAAATCCTATCGTGCTGTTCCTGAAAGATGCGAGGGATTTTCTGTCAAGAGAGAATATATCCGTATTGCCGTAAAACACTCTGCCCGAGGTCGGCCTGTCGAGTGCCCCGAGGATATGCAGCAGGGTGCTTTTTCCTGCTCCTGATGCACCGATAATCCCGACCATTTCCCCTTCCTTGATCGACAGATTGATGTCTTTCAGCACCTGGAGTTCGCCTGCATCTGTGGCAAAGGCCTTGTTGAGGTTGTCTGTATGAATGAGCGTCTGCGCCGGCATCTTCCGTTATTTTTCTTTTGTGAACCCGGTGAGGTCCTTTATCTTTTCCCCGGTTTTTTTGATACCCTTGGTAACCTTGCCTGTTGTTTCCTTCATATCCTCCGTCTTCTTCTTGAGACCGTCAGCCTCCCTGCCAACATCTTCACTTTTTTCCCTGATGATCTCTCCGGCCTGTTCTGTCTTTTTGCCGAACCACCGGAAAGGCTGTCCTCCCTGCCAAAGCGAAAGCGCAAGAAACACCAATGCGATAACGATGAGCATCCCGATGATTCTTCCTATAAACCTGAGCATTGTTCCGATACTACCTCCTCCGGAAGATTCCTTCCGGCATCATCGAAAAAAGGTTCATTGAATACATGCCAGGGTGTGCGGAACAGTTAACGGCTATCCTGTTCATTCGTACCGTAACGGCTCCACAGGGTTCATTCTGGCAGCCTGCCACGCCGGGTAGAGCGTAGCGAGAAAGCTGATGATGACCGCTGATAATGATACGGTGATAAAGTCGAACAGTTTTGTTTTCACAGGGAGGTGACTGAGATAGTAGACATCCGCAGGAAGCTTGATGATCTCATAGCTGTTCAGGACATAGCACAGCAGGTATCCTCCGGACACCCCGATTACCGTTCCGACCAGACCGATCAGCATGCCCTGCAGCATGAAAATGGTCATGACTCCCCTGTCTGTTGCGCCCATTGCCTTCAGTATCGCGATCTCACGTTTCTTCTCGATCACATTCATGATAAGCGTACTCACAATATTGAATGAAGCGACGAGGATGATCAGCACCAGGATGACAAACATCGCAAACTTTTCGAGTTTCAGTGCGGAGAAAAGATTTCTGTTCATCTGCATCCAGTCTTTCGCGTAAAGCGGGAAGCCGAGTTTGTTCTGTATTCTCTCCCTTACCTCAGACGCATTGTAGATATCGGCAAGTTTCAGCTGGATGCCGGTAACCTCATCCTTCATGTCGAAAAATTCCTGCGCAGCCTTCAGATCGGTCAGGACAAGGTTCGAATCATATTCGAACATCCCGACCTCGAAAATTCCCACGACCCTGAATTGCCGTATCTTGGGAAGCATGCCGAGAGGGCCTATCTTCCCTATCGGGGAAAGGATGCTGATGGTATCTCCCCTGAACGCCCCGATGCTTCCGGCGAGTTCCCTTCCGATAATGATCCCCGGCACCTTTCCTCCTGCGGCAAGGCCTTCAATGCTTCCCTCCCTCATGAACCTGCCGATTTCTGTCGTCTTCTTCTCCTTCTCCGGGTCGACACCGCGCAGGAAAACCCCATGTGCCTTCTTGCCGTACGATACCATCACCTGGCCCATGACAAAAGGGGCTGCCGAAAGAATCTCTGTTTCGTCTTTGAGCTGCTCCGTGACTTGCTGATATGCCGGCAGGGTTCCCCGGTAATTCATAATAACCATGTGGGCGTTGACCCCGAGTATCTTTTTCTGCAGATCTTCATGAAACCCGCTCATGACCGAAAGCACCACAAGAAGTGCCATCACACCGACAGCAACCCCGCCGATGGATATGAGGGTATTGACAGAAATACCCTTGTGCTTTTTCTTTGACTTCAGATATCTGAGGGCTACGAAAAAATGATACGGGAGGTTCATACTGGTGCCGTTCTCCGGGATTGTACCGGCACCCTACTGCTCCGGCTTCAGCTGCGGGAACAGGATCACATCCCTGATGGACTGGGAATTGGTGAGCAGCATGACAAGCCTGTCTATTCCGATTCCCTCTCCCGCTGCAGGCGGCATGCCATATTCGAGGGCCCTGAGAAAGTCCTCATCCATGCTGTGCGCTTCCTCATCTCCAAGCTCCTTTGCCTCTGCCTGTTCCTGAAACCTCTGCCGCTGATCCATAGGGTCATTCAGTTCCGAGAACGCATTTGCAATCTCCCTCGATGTGATGAACAGCTCGAAGCGCTCAACGAGACCAGGATTGTCCTGTTTCCTCTTTGCCAGAGGTGAAAGCTCCACCGGGTGGTCAATAATAAAAACAGGCTGGACAAGTCCGGGCTCGACCTTCTCCTTGAATATCTCATCGAGAATCTTGCCGAGGTGTGCACCTTTCTCGATTACCACGTTGTTCGCTTTTGCCCACGCGCCTGCCTTTCCGGCATCACTGAATATGTCCCGCGGAACCCCCTTCTTCTCAAGCGCATCAAGCATCGGTATCCTCGGCCATGGAGGTGTCAGGTCAATAGTCTCTTCGCCATACCGTATCTTCAGCGTCCCGAGTGTCTTTTCCGCGACATAGGCAATCAGTTCTTCTGTAAGGGACATCAGGAAATGATAGTCCCGGTAAGCGATATAGAATTCAAGCATCGAGAATTCAGGGTTGTGCTTTGTCGATATCCCCTCGTTCCTGAAGTTCCTGTTCAGTTCATACACGCGTTCGTACCCGCCGACAAGCAGCCTTTTCAGATAGAGTTCAGGAGCGATCCTGAGATACAGGTCCATGTCAAGTGCATTGTGATGGGTCCTGAACGGCCGCGCGGTCGCACCTCCCGGAATCGGCTGCATCATGGGTGTCTCGACCTCGATGAAGCCCTTTGCCTCAAGGAAATCCCTGACGGCCTTAATAATAGCGCTTCTCTTGATAAATGCCTGCCGCACCTCGGGATTCACGATCAGATCCACATACCGCTGCCGGTATCGTGTCTCGACGTCCTTCAGGCCATGCCATTTTTCGGGCAATGGCCGGAGAGATTTTGCGAGGAAGGTCACATCGTCGACCTCAACAGTGAGCTCATTCGTTTTGGTCCTGAAGAGCCGCCCCTTCAGTCCGATGATATCTCCGATGTCCAGTTTTCTGACATGAAGATACTTTTCGCCAAGAATATCCTTCTTGAAATACACCTGTATCTTTCCCGATGTGTCCTGTATATGGGCAAAGGCAGCCTTTCCGAAGTCCCTCATGGCAACTACCCTTCCTGCAAGAGAACATGCCACCGGATCGGATTCAAGTAATTCTTTTGATGAGGACCCGAATCTTTCGTGAAGGCCGGAGGCGTGGTCAGCAGCATCAAAAGTCCCGCCGAACGGATCTACACCTGACTCGCGCAGTTCATTCAGCTTTTTTATACGCTGTTCTATGAGTTCGTTTATGTCTTCCATTGAAGGCAAATGCAAGTGTAAAAATTATAAAGAGTACGTTCCCGTTTAGTCAATGAGCCTATCCCATATTATTCATAAAAATGGCAATAGCGGCTGAGGACAGCGTATTTGCGCGGATTCTTTTTTCCCCGTCCCGCACATTCATCAGACTCCGAAAAAAGAAATTGCCGGAAATTCTCCCGATAACGCATTATAATAATGAATATCCGGGCTATCGCATGAACTGCCCTGCAGCGGATGGCGCGATATCAGTAGCAGAAATGCCGGCAATCATTTGTCATTCCGCATCTGTGACGGGTAACTGAACGTCATGCAGAGCGGCAATGGCGGGCATTTGTACCCTGATGCTGAACTTCGGGGGCGTGTCGAAAAATTTTTATGAGGGGTTATCATACAACAAGGAGGTACTCATGGATATCAAATTGACCAGTCTCTCAAGCTGTTCGGGCTGAGCTTCGAAATTTAGTCCTTCGGACCTGCTCCAGGTGCTGGGGCAGCTACCCCCGATCACTGACAGAAATGTGCTGGTCGGTTCCGCAAACGCAGACGACGCCGGGGTATACCGGATTTCCGATGAAGTAGCGGTTGTGCTGACAACAGACTTTTTTACGCCGATCGTTGATGACCCTTATGCATACGGCGCCATCGCCGCGGCAAATTCGCTTTCTGACGTCTACGCCATGGGAGCAAAACCTCTTGTTGCGCTGAATATCGCCATGTTCCCGAACCAGAAGGAATTCCTGCCGCACCTGAAAAATATCATGCAGGGGGGCATTGACAAGATGATAGAGGCAGAGGTATCGATCATCGGGGGACACACAATACGAGACAAGGAGCCGAAGTTTGGTTTTGCGGTCCTTGGCGTCATACACCCCGGCAGAATCCTTGACAATTCCAAGGCCCGGCAGGGAGATGCCCTCATTCTGACCAAAAAAATCGGCACCGGCTTGATTTCAACCGGCATTAAGGCGGGCCTCTGCAGTGACACTGTTATTAAGGAGTTCACCGCATCGATGGCGACCCTGAACAAAAAGGCGGGCGAGATCATGCTTGCTGTCGGGGTAAGCACTGCAACTGATATCACAGGGTTCGGTCTGATAGGGCATCTGCATGAAGTACTCCGTGCAAGCGACCTGAGCGCACGGCTCTACGCAAACAGGGTGCCGTTCTTTACAGATGCGGTCAGGCTGGCCGAGATCAAAAAAGTTCCCGGCGGATCGATCGCCAACTGCGTAAGCTTTTCGCACTATACAGAATGGCAGGAGGGCACTCCCGACATGGTGAAATTTCTGCTGAATGATGCGCAGACATCCGGGGGGCTTCTCATCTTTGTCCCCGGCGAAAAGAAGGATGCACTGGTGGCTGAATTGCAGAAAGAGGGCATTTTGGCCGCACACATCGGCGATATCTTTCAGAAGGGAGCAAAAGACGGGAAACGGATATTCGTAGACTGAGACACATGGACATTCAGCGGAAAAGCCGCCGGTAATTCTGCATCTCCTCTCTCAACGAACGTGCCCCTGTCAACCGGAAGGCTTCATATGTCCTTATTTCAAGACCGCGTTCCCTTTCCTCGAACTGGACAAACCCGTCGGCATCTGTTCTGTACACGCTGATAGTGCGGAGGGAGTCCAGGGTTTCCTGATGAGGATGACCGAACGGGTTTTCCCTCCCGACACTGATTACCGCAAATTCTGGCGAGACCATTCCGACAAATGCCTGGTGTGCGGATGTCCTGCCGCCATGATGGGGTATCTTGATCACCGTGCTCTTCGCCCATTTTCCGAGACAGGCGATATCCTGCAGAGCCTCTTCTTCGATATCCCCGGTAAAAAGAAAGCTTTTTTTCCTGCCCTCGAGTCTCAGCACGAGGGAGTCGTTGTTTTCACCGACATCCACCCGTGAGCCGAAGGTATAAAACCCGTCGTACGGATGGAGCACGGAGATACGGTATCCCTGCCCTTCAATGGTATCACCCCTGCCGAGCGGGCGGTGCACAATATGGTGCATGGTCTCCGGCAGTACCATCCTGCCATTGTCCCATATTTCCCCCACGCTGAATTTCCGCACCACCCGATCAAGCCCTCCGATATGATCAGGGTGTACGTGAGTAAGTACGAGGTAGTCAATAGTCCTTTTTCCCCTGTAGTGAAGATAATACGAGGTTTCCCATCCGGTTCTGCCCGTATCGATGACCATCGTCTTTCCGTCAGGCAGCTCAACCACGGATGAGTCCCCCTGTCCGACATCGAGAAACGCAACCCGCAGTTCATTCTTTGCAAGACCCGACAGGATCAGATACCCCGCAAGCGGAATGAAGGGGATGACAAGGAGATATTTTTTCTTCACCGACACCAGGCAGAGCAGCAATGCTGCGTAAAAAAGAAGCAGAACAGCCGGTGGAAAGTGAGGGACAGTGATACTCGCAAAAGGCACACCTGACAGCAGCTTCACAGATGCTATGCTGATGTCTGCAACTGCAGATGCGACAGGGGTAAATACAAAATGCCCGGTCATAAGAAACAGGAAGGCTCCTGCAACAGATGCCGGAATGAGCACAAAGCCTATGATCGGGGCGACGAGCAGGTTCGACACCGGAGATATGACGGAAAAATAGTGAAACCAGTATGCCACCAGCGGAGCAGTGCCAAGCGATGCATACAGGGATATCAGAAGACCCTTTTTCACACGATGAAGATATGTTTTTTCCTTCTCTTCACTTTTTTCCTTTTCTTCAAGAGAAAACCCTATGCACAGCACCGCGAGAAAGGAAAGCTGGAACGACAGACTGAAGAGCACCTCCGGGTCCCACACCACAAGGAGAAACGCCGCAAAAAGCAGAGAGTTCAGCCAGAATCCCTTTCTTCCGATAATAAGCCCCGTCAGGAAGAGGCTTATCATAATGAACGCCCTGATCGCAGGAATGCTGGCGCCGGAAAGGCAGAGGTATGCAAGCATGACCGGAAGGCAGGCAGCTGCCGCCGCCTGCGAAGGAGCCAGGTAAACGGTTATTCTCTGGAGAATTCTGTGCGGCAGCGCGTTGATGAGAAGGCTGGATATGCCGAACAGAAATACGGAGAAGAGTCCGAAGTGCGTGCCCGAGATACTCAGAATATGCGCAAGGCCTGTCGTATTGAACGCATCCCGCATCTCGTCAGACATAAGGCTTCGCTGCCCGGTGGTAACAGAGGCGACAAGCGCTGCGGAATCGTCTTTGGAATTCTCCGCGATATGGCTGCTTATCCTGTGTCTGTATCCCTCGATAACTGAAGCAAACGACAAACTCTCCCCGCCTGCATGCGTCACTTCGAGAAGCTTTGCATAGATATCTTTTCCGGGTTGCTGTCCGGGATTGTATCGTTCCCTTCCCGTCAGGAACTCCGCGGAAACCGCATATTCCCTCGCAAGCTCCAGCTCACTGTCCGAAAAAAGCACAACTTCCCTGCCCGCAAGGCTTTCGACGTGTGCTCCGGTTGCAGGATCTACAGCTGAACGGATGACCAGGTTCTGCCTGAAGCCCCCTGTCCCTGTTTCTGCCGGAAACGACGTAACCACACCCTGCACATGAAGGCGGCTGTCCTGCAGGACAATGTCCGCAGCAGGAGCATACCGCAGAAACGCATACAGTACCCCTGCACAAAGCATTATTGCGGGCAGGAACTTCTTCCTTGCGGTCAGATATGCACCATATCCCAGTGAAACAGAAGCCGCCGAAAAAGGAAAATACTGGAACGAATAAAAAGAGACAACACCTGCAAGGAAAGACAGAAAAACGTGCATGGAAATGCCTCGGTATCTGTGTATTCCCTGATTCTCCCTCTTCCGCAGAAGAAGGGATCAGGGGAAGGGGTGCAATTTAAACTCTCAGCAACCGGCTTTTCCCGAGTGCAGAGGGGAGTTCCTGCAGGAGGAGAACATCAGGTCATTTTTTCCTTAATCACCTTCGAGATGTCCCTGCCGAGCCTTACAATTAGTTTCCTGTCTTCACCCTCGAGCATCACCCGTATCTTCGGTTCTGTCCCCGAAGGCCTGACAAGGATTCTCCCCTTGTTGCCGAGCTTTTTTTCCGCTGCCCTGATTGCATCCTCAATTTCAGGGACATTCCTGATGTCCTGCTTGTGCTCCACATCTATGTTCGTGAGTATCTGGGGGCAAAGGCGTATCTCCCGGGAAAGCTTTGACAGGGCGGTATCCCTTTTTTTCATAAGGTAAAGCACCTGCAGTGCAGTAAGGGGACCGTCTCCGGTGGTATTATGGTGAAGAAACACAATATGTCCTGACTGCTCCCCGCCGAGCGTGTACCCGCCCTCGATCATCTTTTCGACAACGTACCTGTCTCCCACTTTTGTCCTCAACAGCTTTACGCCGTGCTTTTCGAGATACTTCTCAAGGCCGAAGTTGCTCATTACCGTGGAAACGACCGCGTTATTCTTCAGGGTCCCGCTTTTTTTCATCTCTGCCGCCCACATTCCCATAACCCTGTCGCCGTCCACAATATGCCCCTTTTCATCGCAGAAAATCGCCCTGTCCGCATCACCGTCATGTGCGATCCCGAGATCCGCCTTATGAAACCTTACCGCCTTCTGCATTCCCTCAAGATACAGGGAACCGCACCCCGAATTGATATTCGTGCCGTTTGGCTTGTCGTGTGTCGAGATAACCTCTGCGCCCAGTTCCCTCAGAAGCCACGGAGTTGTCTTGTATGCGGCCCCGTTGGCACAATCAACGACAACCTTCATGCCTTCAAAGATTACCCCCTTCGGGATCGTCGATTTGATATATTCGATATAGCGCCCTGTTGCATCATCCAGCCGGTATGCCTTTCCGATTTCCGACCCTTTTGGTCGCCTGCGCATGAGTCCTTCATCCTGCACGAGTTCCTCGATCTTTTTTTCCAGTTCGTCAGGCAGCTTGAACCCTTCATGGGAAAAAAACTTTATCCCGTTATCCTCAAAAGGATTGTGTGATGCGGATATCACAATGCCCGCATCCAGCCTCAGCGTCCTGGTCAGAAAAGCAATCCCCGGTGTGGGGATGGGGCCGACAAGGGTAACATTCATCCCCATTGAGCAGATGCCTGAGGTAAGTGCGCTCTCAATAAGGTACCCAGAAAGCCGTGTATCCTTCCCGATCAAGATCATATTCCTGCCGTGCTTCTCCCTGAGAAGAGACCCGATCGCCATCCCGACTTTCAAAACATTCTCCGGAGTCATGGGATGCCGGTTTACTGCTCCCCGTATGCCGTCTGTTCCAAAGAGTTTCATTGCGTTCTTGCTCCGATCATTACTTTAATCGAGACCTCATTCACCTGCGGCCTGATATTCTTTCCGGTCAGGTCGATCTTCACCATTTGGGAAAACGACATGTTGTAGCCGGTCACATCAAGCGGTTCTGTCTTCAGATTGCTGACCTTCGCTATCTCTGACCGTATCCCTTCAATCACTACATTCTGCGGAGTCACATCAAGCGCTCTCACATAATAGCCCCTCTCCGGCTCACCAAAGACAACAGGCACGATCCTGACAGTCTTGGTTATTGTCTCCTCGGTTACTACTTTCACGCTGAGCGGGCTGATGCTGGTAACCGTAACGCTTCGCGGCACTCGCGTATCTTCCCTGCTGATATAATAGATACCTTCTCCCCTTTTGGCCTTGCTCAGGTCAACATACACCCTTATGTCAGAGGATTTCACATTCCTGATAAGCCTCTCCTGCCCCTTGATATTGAGGCTGACCGTTTTTATGTTATTATTTGCTATTTCGAGGCCTGCCGGAATATTCTTGAACTCAAGCGGCACATCGATGGACATCTCCGACTGCCCGCGCGACGTCACGAAAAGCCATAATACAATCGCCAGCAGAACAGATGCGATCTTGAGGCCGGTATTTTCGAGAAAAAATTTCTTCATTTCTTCCCCTTTACGGTAAACAACTCGGTCAGCATATCCCTGAGGGTCCCCATGTCGAGATGGGTTTCCAGCTTCCCTTTCATTGCCATCGAGACTGTCCCTGTCTCCTCGGATACAATCAGGATAACCGCGTCCGTCTCTTCCGAGAGGCCGAGCCCGGCACGATGCCGCGTTCCCAGCGCCTTGCTCAGGTCAGACGTCATGGTTATCGGCAAAAAACATCCGGCCGCCACTATCCTGTTGCCTTTGATCACCACCGCTCCATCGTGGATGGGAGATGTCGGATGGAATATGCTGAGCAGCACTTCCTTGGACACCTTTGCATCCAAAAGCGTACCGATCTCGACAAACTCCCTGAGGCTTGTGTCACGCTCTATGGCGATAAGCGCGCCGATTTTCCGGTTTGCAAGCGCAATCGTTGCCCTGACAATTTCTTCAAGCGATTTGAGTTCTTCCGCTGAGGTGAATGTCTGGAGAAACTGCGTTTCTCCCATCTGCGCAAGCGCCCTCCGGATTTCCGGCTGGAAGAGGATGATAATCGCGATAACGATCTGTGCCCAGAAACTCTGGATCAGCCAGTCAACTGTATAGAGCTCGAAATACCGTGACAGGATCGACGCGATCAGGAGTATGCCGAGGCCCATCAGCATGTGCGCGGCCTTTGTACCCTTGATCAGCAGGAGAAGACGATAGACGATGACCGACATCACGATGATGTCTACCAGATCTTGCCATCTCAGTTGCCCCAGTATCTCCATATTTCAGAAATGAAAACAGTGTGTTCTATGATACCATGTGACATTATAATTAACAAAGGTTCTTATATTTAACAAAGAAAGTTTGACAAAGAAAACGGTGATAAGGTATCTTAAAAGACCATATCGCGGGGTGGAGCAGCCTGGTAGCTCGTCGGGCTCATAACCCGAAGGTCAGAGGTTCAAATCCTCTCCCCGCCACCAGAAAAATCAGGGGTTTGCAGCAATGCAAGCCCTTTTTTCTTTAGTGCAAGCCATTCTGTGACAGGTATCGCCTTCAAAACCTCTTCTATCAATGGTTTAAGGCTGCCGAAATTTCAAAAAAGTGGGTTTTTTCTAACCGTTTTCTAACGGAAATAAAATTTTGCTCCAAAAGTTCGACCTGTTGCCTGTTGAAATCAGCATCATTAAACAGGTGTCCGTAAATGTCTAGGGTGATGTTAATGCTTGCGTGTCCCATCTAAGTTTGAATGTATCTTATATTCTGCCCGGACTGAATCCTTATGCTCGCATTGCCATGTCCGAGACTGCGAAAAGTAACCTGTCTGAGTCCTGCCCCTCTTAATGAATGATTTCCTGCCGTGCTGAGCAGCTTGTCTACCCCTTCAGGACCAAGGATTTCGATTTCGGGTTTTACTGCCATCGGCCCTACAAGGTACTCCGTAGGATTATGTTTCAGGTATCCCTACCGGAGAGCGTGGCCTGCACCTGGAACTCATTAACATTTTCTATTAAGGGTCAACACAAAAAGAATCACAATACAAGAGGAAGCTGCTGTTCAAGACAGACCAGACAGCACCTCATCTGTTGGCCTTGGAAGACCTGCTATTTTCCATGCCTTAATTGGCTCTAGGAACTTTTCAGGGATACACTGTGCTGGCTGATTTACATTTTTGCATATTGCGCGAGTTATGGGAAATGCATTATGTTTTTTGAAATACTCTCTCATGAACTTTAATATTTCTATTTTATCAGCCGACAGCGGACAGGTTTTACTCACTCCTTCCTTGTCTGCAAGAGCACAGGCAACCTTTTCATTCCAGTCTCCGGAGTGAACGAGATAGCCTTCTTCATCTAATTCGATCTTCTTTCCTTCAATTTCAATGACCGACATTTTACCCTCCTTTTTTTAGGAATCTAATTCCTGCCTTATAGTAAAAAGCACCTGCATCGCTCCAAAGCACCTCCGCTGTCCTGGAAGGCTGGAGACCTTTTTTTACCAGTACCCTCTCGCCGTGCTGCAGCGGGATAGATGTCAAGAGACACATGCCTGATGAACTTACATCTGAAATGATACCGTATGACACTCTATTGTTACCGGAAGAAATGACTGAATACTCTACGGTTCCACTCCCTATTTTACGCACATGTCGCCTGCTGTCTTTTAATTTTGTTTTGAGCATCTCTCATCCTCCTGCGCAAATGAATTCTTTTAAAAAAGTGCTGATATCCTCTATTGGGAGATATCACCATAGATCGACCGGTCTTCGTTCTTTTCAGGTCATGCGAGGGGGAAATACACAATAATGATAATATGGGTTCTCAGCAGACTAATCCATATCGATTCTCTTCACGAATAACTTATTTATTGCGTCGTTAGTCACTGAAGACATCTCTGGATGAACGTGATTAACATGAAACAGACTGGCTTCAGTGATTTTTTCCGCTGCCCACCCGTAATTATCAGCTACAGCCTTAACATAGAAATTACAGTCTTTTGCAGGGCATCTGAAAATATAGCGCATCACTGTCACTTTTGATTCCTGTTCATTGAAATGCCTTGTCATCTTTCTCATATTTCAACTCCCCCTCTCATTTTATTCCACATCTCATGCTCGCCCTTCATTAAGAATACAATGGCGAGAGGACTGCTTAACATCAGCATGATTCTGATTTTTCTGTAGGATTTAATCTGTTTTTACTGTCCGCATTTGTCTGACAAAGTCATTGAATAATTACTCAACTCTTATTTCTGCAATCTGCAGAACATTTAGAAAAAATGATGATAAAATTGGAGAAACTCCTATCCTTTTGCTATATGTTCTTATATTGAAGGTTCGTAAGAGACAATAGTAATACACAGATCCAGCGATAAATAACTCGGGGTTAATATGGGGACAACCCCCATATTACTTTTTGACAATATCTGTGTCTGAAATGTAGTCTACGGAAATACAATTATCAATCTGTTATGAAACGAGCGAGCCCGGGAAATGTCTTCCCGGGCTCTTTTGGTTAAGTACCGCAACCGAAGCTGCGCCTCTTTGTGTAATGTATCCTGTGTCCGGACAAAAAATCAACGGAAAGATGCCACATGCGCCACCGCATCCCCGACCTTCACCTTCACGATTTCTTTTGTCTTCCTGTCCTTGATCTCCACAAGCCCTTCCCTGAGATTCTTTTCGCCGATGATGATATGCGTGGGAATGCCGATGAGATCCGCATCCTTGAACTTCACCCCCGCCCTTTCATCACGGTCATCGAGCAGCACGTCTATCCCCTGAGATATGCACTCTTTATAGAGTTTTTCCGCAACTTCAATGCTCCCGGCATCATTCATATTCAGCGGGAGGATCTCTGCATCAAACGGTGCGATGCTCCTCGGCCATATTATCCCGTCCTTGTCGTTGTTCTGCTCGATCGCTGCAGCGGCTATCCTTGCAGGCCCTATCCCGTAGCTTCCCATGATGAGCGGCTTTTCCTGGCCGTTCTCATCAAGATAGAACGCCTTCAGGGCGACGGAATATTTTGTGCCGAGCTTGAAAATATTCCCTATCTCGATGACACGCGCAACCTTCAGCGGCGAGTTACATTTCGTGCATGTGTCCCCCTGCCTCGCCATATGGATATCGTGCCACTCTGCGGTGAAATGCTCTCCCGGCCGTATCCCCTTTGCATGATAGTGCTGTCTGTTCGCGCCGCTGATGAAGACGCCTTCCCGAAGACAGCCATCTGCGATAATCCTGAGTTTCTGGTTCATGGGACCGATAAATCCCGCCTCAACGCCGAGAATCTCTTTTACCTCCTGTTTCTGGGCCGGTCGCTGTTTCCCGATCAGCCGGGTTATCTTTTTCTCATGCAGTTCCTGATCCCCTCTCACAAGCGCGAGGACAGGGCCATTGTCGCTGATCAGCAGGAGGCTCTTGATAAAATATTCCGGCCTGATCTTCAGAAAGTTCGATACTTCCGCGACCGTGCGCTTTTCCGGGGTATGCACCTCTTCAAATGTCCACTCCTTCGTTTCCGGCTTTTCCGGATTCGAAAGGGCAAGCTCCACATTCGCCGCATACCCGCAGGAATCGCAGAGAACGATCTCGTCCTCCCCCGAGGGGCTGGGAGCCATAAATTCATGGGAAACCGCGCCGCCCATCATGCCCGGGTCTGACTGGACCATGGAGAACTTGAGCCCGCACCGTGAAAAAATCCTGTGATATGCCTCGGCATGTCGCTGGTAATTCCTTTCGAGGCCCTCTTCGTCCGCATCAAAACTGTAGCTGTCCTTCATAAGGAATTCCCTTGTCCTGAGAACGCCGCTCTTCGGCCTTGCCTCGTCTCTCAGCTTTGTCTGAATCTGGTACCACACCTGGGGGAGCTCCCTGTAGGAGCGTATTTCCCTCTGTGCAAGCCAGGTCATGATCTCCTCATGGGTCATCCCGAGGCACATGTCGCGGCCGGTCCGGTCTTTCAGCCGGAACATCTCCTCCCCGATAGATGACCACCTTCCGGTCTCCTGCCATACCTCTGCCGGATGCAATGCAGGCAGCGCGATCTCCTGCGCGCCTATTGCGTCCATCTCCTCCCTGAGAATCCTGTTGATCTTCCGCATGATCGAAAGCCCGAGGGGGAGATATATGTAAAGACCTGCAGCAAGCTGCCTCACATACCCTGCCCTCACCATGAGGATATGGCTTACTGCCTCGGCATCGGCAGGGGTTTCCCTTAAGGTCGGGATGAGCATCTTTGAAAATCGCATTTTCAGCTCCTTTTGTACAGCAAAGATTATTTTACGCGCTCCGTATTGCATCTAATATAGAAAAAAATGCCATAAAAGTGTTAAATTAATTTATTTCGAGGAGGGGGATAACTTGCTAAAAAGAATACCGATTACGCCCGTTGGCTATCAGAAACTTCAGGAGGAACTTCAGAAACTTCTCAGGGTTGACAGGCCGAAAAACATAAAGGATATTTCGGAAGCGCGTGCCCATGGCGACCTTTCCGAGAATGCGGAATACCATGCGGCAAAGGAAAGGCAGTCGTTTATCGAGGGAAGGATCCAGGAACTGAAAACAAAGATTGCCCTCGCAGATGTGATAGATCCCGCACGGATTTCGCAGAACAAGATTGCATTCGGTGCAAGGGTCAGGGTGCTTGACCTTGCCAGTGACGAAGAGAAGGAATTCATGCTCGTCGGGCCTGATGAGGCCGATGCAAAAAACGGAAAGATATCGATCAGTTCGCCGGTCGGCAAAGCCCTCCTGAATAAGGAGATAGGTGACGTGGCGGTAATCAAGGCACCTGCAAGAACAATGGAGTATGAAGTCTTAGAGATAAGCTTTGAATAGATATTTCAAGGCAAAGATACGAGAAAACCTTCCATTAAACAACAGCAATAACCTTCTTATCACAGAACCCCTCGATCCGGTTACTGAACCCAAACCGGGTCAATTCTACATGATTACCGTCGGCAATTCGTATGATCCGCTGCTGAAAAGACCCTTCAGCTATCTGCGCACCACGCCCGATACCATACAGTTTCTTTTTACTGTGCGGGGCAGGGGAACCGCACTCATGAAGGCGCTCAGGAAAGGCAGCGTGGTGGACATCATCGGTCCCCTCGGGACCGGATACCCTTTGCCGGGCACACGCTGCACCCCCGTGGTAGTTGCGGGAGGAACTGGCATTATCTCACTGTTTTCCCTCATCGAAACCCTTACACGCAGGTTTCATGTACTATACGGTGCGAAGAACAGGGATGACCTTCTGCTTCTCCATGAACTGGAAAGACTGGGTAACAAGCTTGTTGTCTGCACAGACGACTGTTCATTCGGAAAAGAGGGCATGGTCGATGCAGTGTTGCGCGAATTGCTTGCAGACCATGAATCCCTCAGCACTTCCTGCACCTTATATGCCTGCGGTCCGAAGCCGATGCTGAAAGCGGTGTCGGGGATTGCGGCTGAACGGGGACTCAGGGGCTATATGTCTCTGGAAGAGAACATGGCCTGCGGGTTCGGCGCATGCCTCGGGTGTGCAGTGAAGACCATACGCGGATATCAAAGGGTATGCAGGGAGGGGCCGGTTTTTCCGATACGGGATATTGTATGGGAACAGGACTATTGAATATGACAGGCCGGGACAGGAAAATAACATTCGGGAACTCAGGCATATACTGTTTTGAGACTGCGGAGTGGCAATGGACTTAACCGTTCACATCGGCAGGTTACCCCTGAAAAACCCGGTGATGACCGCATCGGGAACGTTCGGGTATGGAGAGGAATACGCGGAGTTTGTAGACCTGAACCTTCTGGGTGCAGTCGTGGTGAAGGGCATCTCACTGAACCCCAAGGAAGGCAACCCTTCTCCCCGCATATGCGAAACACCCTGCGGCATGATGAACGCGATTGGGCTTCAGAATGTCGGGCTGAAAAAATTCCTGAAAGAGAAGCTCCCGTATCTCAGGCAGTTCGATACCCGGGTCGTCGTGAATATCCTCGGGAATACCATACAGGAGTATGTCAGACTCGCAAAGGCGCTCGACGGGGCAGGCGTTGACGCCATCGAACTGAATGTATCATGCCCGAATGTGAAAAAAGGTGGCATACTGTTCGGGACCGACCTCCGGGCGCTTGCGCGGCTTGTCACGCGCGTGAAGCAGTCTGTCAGCAGCACAGTCCTCATCACCAAACTGTCGCCGAATGTTTCAAGCATTCCCGGTTTTGCGAAAGCGGCAGAAGACGCAGGCAGCGATGCCCTTTCACTGATCAACACCATCCCTGCAATGGCCATAAACATCGAAACCTGGAAGCCGAAACTCGCGAATGTCACCGGAGGTCTCTCCGGACCTGCAATCAGGCCGGTGGCAGTCCGGATGGTCTGGGAAGCATCACGCGCCGTCAGCATCCCCGTCATCGGGGTGGGCGGCATCATGCACGCGGATGATGCAATAGAATTCATGCTTGCCGGCGCTTCCGCCATTCAGATAGGGACAGGAAATTTCCTGAATCCCGGCGCTACCGCACAGGCCGTGTCAGGGATAGTGACATATCTGGAGAGAAAAGGTATTAGTAATATCAGAGAGATTATCGGCAGAGTCGATGGAACCGCGCCCCATAATAACACTGACGACTGATTTCAGCTCCAGGGAGCCCTTTGCAGGTATCATGAAAGGGGTGATCCTGAATATCAACCCGTCCGTCAGCATCATCGACATCACCCATGCAGTGAGCCCCCAGAATATTACTGAGGCGTCGTTCATCCTTGAGATGATATATGCTGCCTTTCCGTACAAAACTATCCACGTCGTGGTGGTAGACCCCGGCGTCGGGTCAGCGCGCAGACCTCTGCTCATCGCAACCGATCATCATTATTTCATAGGCCCTGACAACGGAGTATTCACCCGGATATACGGGTTAAGTGAACACTGCAAAGTCGTCCATATCACCGCAGAGCACTATTTTCTGCCGGAGAGGAGCAATACCTTTCATGGCAGGGACATATTTGCTCCTGTTGCGGGATGGTTTTCAAAAGGCATCGACATTTCGAGGTTCGGAGACGTCATCACTGATTTCGTCACGATACCGACGCCTGTTCCGGTAGACACCGCAGACGGCACCATCCGGGGCGAGATCATTTACATAGACTGCTTCGGCAATCTCATCACCAATATCCCCGCGGGAAAGATAAAAGGATTCCTCCGTAATCGTAAGGCTAAAGGGATAAGGATTCGTATCAGCGGCAGGGACGCCCCCTTCAAAAAATTTTACGCAGAGGCAGAAGACAACGTGCTGTGCGCACTCATAAACAGCTTCGGGTATCTCGAACTGTTCGTGAAAGGCGGGAACGCGTCTGCTGAATTTTCCCTCGGGACAGGCGATAAGGTTGAGGTAGTTCCGGCTTAGCCCCTCGGTTTTGCGAGTATCTCAAGCACCCTGAGCTCAAGAAAACGTTTGGAGGCAGCCGACCTGACAAGCATGACGGTATCAGCCCCCCACGCAGTCCCGGCAACCGCAAGAACTTCTTCTCCTTCAGGAACAAGTCCCGCATCGGCAGCCATCATCACAATCTCGCAGCATACCTTTGCCCCTTCACCGAACCTCCTGAGGGTATTGGCAACGATATGGGTCGGATACAGACCGCTGAACTTCGCAGAAAACGCGGTCTCGATCGAATGGGTAAGCATGGAACCGGTGAAGACCCTCGCGCCGAGAGATTCTATCCTTCTTCTCGCATCATCGGATATCTCGATGGTATTGGGGCTTTTGAACCCGGCGGAATGCGTTACTACCACAATTCCCACGCCTTTCTCACGAAACGCCTCGGCAAACATGATGCCGGTCTCGCCGGAGGTCGATGCGACAACGATATGGGCATAGCCGTACTCCTGCACAGCCCTCCGGGATATCTCAAGGCACGCGGCGGTGTTTTCCCTGCCGGGTTTTTCGAAATATGTCACCTTCCGTTCCATACTGATAATAATACCACAGACAGCCCCTCAGTATTCCTGCAGGTCAAACTGGTATAATAGTGCGCATGCTTGCCGTCGGCCTGACAGGTAACTATGGTATGGGTAAAAGCACCGTGCTCCCCATATTCCGGGAACTTGGCGCAGTTACCCTTGAGGCAGACGAGATTGTCAGGGAACTCCTGACGGAAAAGCATGTGCTGGCGAAAATCCGGGAACTCATGGGCAAGGATGTCTTTTACAGGAACGGCCGTCTGAACAGGAAAAAAGTCGCAAAGACAGTGTTTCAGGACGATTCGATGAGGCGGTCTCTTGAAGACATACTTCACCCGCTTGTATTTGACAAAATTGAGAGTTTTCTCGGCAGGATGTCCGGCAGGAGAAGGATTGCCGTTATTGAGGTGCCGCTGCTCTTTGAACGGGGCTACCAGGGAAGGTTCGACAGGACGGTTACCGTATATTCCCGGGTGGAGCAGGCATTGAGCCGTCTCGCAAAAGCGGGGGTGACACGGCAGGAAGCGCTCCAGAGACTCAGGGCGCAGCTTCCGGTTGAAGAAAAAATCAGACTGTCTGATTTTGCAATAGACAACAGCGGCACTTTGCAGGAAACAGCAAGGCAGGCAGAGAAAATATTTCACAAACTTGTGAGAGAGGATGCAGATGGACGTCATCATAGGCCTTGAGGCCTTCAAGAAAAATTATCCTGAGACTGTTCTTACCATCGGCAATTATGATGGAGTACATCTCGGCCATCAGAAAATCCTGGCACAGGTTATTCAGAAAGCCAAAGAGATTCAAGGGACATCCATCGTGATGACCTTTGATCCCCATCCGGTGAAGGTTCTCGCACCGGAAAGGGATATCAGGCTCCTCACCACATCCGAAGAAAAAACGAGACTGATAGAAGCAGCGGGAATCGATGTGCTGCTCTTCATCAACTTCAACAGGGAATTTGCCGGCATGCTTCCCGACGACTTCGTGCAGACTGTGCTCGTGGAAAAGCTGCGGGTCAGGGAGATCATCGTCGGAACGAATTATACGTTCGGCAAGCAGAAAAAGGGAACCATCGATTTATTGAGGAGAAGGGGTGAAAAGTACGGGTTCGAAGTGAAAGCTGTCAGGCAGGTAATGGTGCACGGAAATATCGTCAGCAGCAGTGCGATAAGGAACCTTCTCCTGAAAGGAGCTGTTGCGGAGGCAGCGAATTACCTCGGAAGGCCGTATTCAATCGAAGGCAAGGTGATAAAGGGAAAAGGGAGAGGCCAGAGCCTCCTGCACGTTCCCACCGCAAACATTACCTCCCCTGTTGAGATCGCTCCCCGGGAAGGCGTCTATGCAGTCAGAATCGGCATGAAGGGAAAGATGTATGACGGCGTCGCCAATATCGGCAAAAATCCGACATTCGGGAACCAGGAAGTCAGTTACGAGGTGCACATTTTCAATTTCTCCGGCAACCTTCTGGGCAGGGATCTCAGGATGTATTTCATCGACAGGATACGGGGCGAACGGGCTTTCCCCGACGTCGACAGGCTCGTGACGCAGATCAGGCAGGATATGGACACCGCAAGGGAAATCCTCGAACTCTAATATTATTTCATGATTTTATGGAGACAGATCTGCGAACAATTCTTCATACTACTTCCTGATCAGGGCAAGCGTACTGTAAATTTTAACACCCACGCCATCGAAATCCCTGTCATTGCTCCATATCGGACAAGAAAGTTTTAAAGCAAGACCAAGCAGGTGGACATCATCCCGATCTCTGCCACCGATCAGACGTTCAGCTTTCTTTAGGGCAGCCTTATAGAACTCAAGATCACAGACTGAAATAGGAAGTGAAGAAAGAGCCAAATAAAGGTCATCAAGAGGCAGTGAGCGTTTAGCAGCCAGTATGGGAATATATTTCTCGACTTCCTTAAAATTGAAAAGGGTTGTATAAAAAGAGATGTGGTCGGCTTCAAGAAATACAGCCCTCGCTCTTCCTCCGATTATGGCAGAGAGAATGGGATTAGCGTCTACGGCGAGTTTTTCTATGTCTTTCAAAATCCTCAAGAATCTCTTCCTCTTTTACATTTTGCGCCTGAAGCTTTTTCTTTATCGAATCAGTGAGGGCAAGAAAAATATCCTTTTTCAATTCAAAGGGAATCGATTCCAGGGGTGTCGGGAAGAAGATACCGGCAACCTCTCCTCGCCGCATTATAATCAGCGGCTCCTTGCTCTTTAGCGCTTTTGTTGCACTATCTCGAAACTCTTTGACCGAAAGTAATTTCATTGATGACCACCTCCATGACCATATTATAGCACATAGTTTTTTATGTGTGGTTTTGAATTGAAATTCTGTCGAAGACAGAAAGAACCCGAGCCTGTCAGGGAGTCGGTTATCCGGCGCTGAGTCTCTCCGTAATCCCCGCATTCACCGAACAGGAAGTAAATCCATGCTTTTAAGACGTCTGACTCTTCATTCCCCATGTCTGACACAACAGTAGCGCGGAAACACCACGAGCAAAAATGATTGCGCTCTTTTCGAGCCAAATATGACGACTCATATCAATAGTAAAAAATCAATAATCTTTTTTTGTTCTTTATAGATATTCCCTCTGCATCTGAATTTCGCTCTGAAGCAGCTAAAACTGAACCATCCCTCATTCATTTACATTAATACCGTACCCACCTCTTACACACCAGTTCCCCATGTTGTATTCATTGTTCTTAGTAACTGGCACGTCACCACCCCACGAATTAACCGCAATTGCCTTATTGGAGTCAACAAACCATGTGGTGGCAGACCAGTAAGTATGAGTTGTATTGGTAAAGGGATGTCCACATGGGAGGCTTTGCTCCACAAACGGGGCATTAGGACAATAGTCCAAGAGACTCTTTAATTCCTGAGCAGTAGGCAGGCGCCATCCCGCACGCCCTCCTGTAAATGCAGCATTACATGACCATTGACCACTGTACCAACTTAATTCGACATTCGCAGGGTTTCTTTGCCAAACCAGCCCCGTTTCTTTATCGAGGACAGCCGCATCATCAAGGACGCATTTGAAACGACTAGCCCAGATAATTCATAAATATTTTGAAAAAAGATAGCCAATAATCCTGAGAGCTTTGGTATCATTGAGTTTGCGAAGGCTCAAAACCAAAGAAAGGATGATTGGCTATATGACAGAGTGTATCACAAAACAGCTCACCTTTTCATTCGTAAAGAAACAAAAAATAACGGTAGATTTTGAGGGAGGGGAGATAACCTCTGATTCGGGATTATTGCTGGTAAGGCAAGCAGACAAAGCTTTGCAGTTGATAAGAGGAATGGCAAATAGTATTACAGACCGCAGAGACAACCGTTACACAGATCATGATCTTGAGACATTATTAAGGCAAAGGATATATCAGATCGTTGCCGGATATGAAGACTGTAACGATGCAAACCTCGTAAGGAAAGACCCGGCCCTGAAGACAGCCTGTGGGCGGAAGCCGAGTGATGAAGATCTTGGCTCACAGCCGACTTTATCCCGGTTTGAGAACTCAGTTACCCGCAACGATTTATACCGGATAGGAGACTATTTTGTTGATTTGTATATTTGCCGGAACCGGAAGAGAAAGCCAAAAAGGATTATTCTTGACCTTGACGGTACAGATGATCCGACATACGGTGATCAGCAACTGACTTTTTTCCATGGCTACTACGATCAATACATGTACCATCCACTGGTTATCTACGATGCTGACACCGGGGAACTGATCACAGCAGTACTGAGACCGGGGAACAAACATGCCAGTTATGGAGCAGTGTCGATCTTGAAGCGGATAATACCGAAACTGAAGGAGGCATTCCCGAAAGCAGAGATTGTTATTCGTGGGGATGCTGGATTTGCAATTCCCGATCTGTATGAGTATTGTGAATCCGAGAAACTCAAGTATGTTATAGGGCTAATCCGCAATGATGTTCTGGAGCGGATGATAGAAGCCCTTCTGAACAAAGCTCATGAACAATACACAGAAACAGGACAAAAGCAGAGGATGTTTCAAGAGGGATTGTATCAGGCTCAGAGTTGGCCAAAAGATCGGCGGGTAATCATGAAGGCCGAATGGCTGACACAGGGACCAAACAGTCGTTTTGTTGTAACCAATCTATCCTATGAGCCAAAAGAACTCTATGAGTTTTATACCGAGCGTGGCGGGACTTGTGAAGTACGGATTGACGAGTTTAAGAACGGCCTCAAGGCAGATCGGTTAAGTTGCCACCGCTTTGGTGCAAATCAGTTCAGACTCTTCCTGCACATGGCAGCATACTGGCTTGTTCTGAGACTCAGGGAAGCTCTTCAGAAGACAGAGTTTGCCTCAATGCAGATCCAACAGTTAAGGCTGAGACTTCTGAAGATTGGAGGCCAGGTAATACAAACAGCCAGAAGGGTTTGGTTTCGCTTGGCCAGTGGCTATCCCTGGAAGAACATTTTTGCATTGGCACATAACCGACTTGCTGCTGATACGACCTGAGCACTTCCTGGCGAAGAAATTACTGCAAAGAATCCCTCCGATGGTGAGGTGCGCTTAAAATTCAACCAAAAGTCCTGTCCCGGTAGATTTTTTTAGGTCAGAGCATAATGTGCATATGAAACTGCCTTGCTTTTGTCTTTGTTTCCCTTTTTGTAAATCAAAAAACGCTGAAAAGTCTCCTGCGTAGGAAATTTATGAATTAAGTGGGCTAGCCAGCTATTCCACGCTTCATAAATAATCTGGGCAAGGACTCATGCGGGGGTAATGAGGAGGAGCAAGGCAAAAAGAGCCATAAGTCGATGGCCAAGAGTGAGAGACAACGCCGAGCCCTGTCGCCATGATCACAGCACGTGAACAATCAGGGTTACACAATCTCCTCAAGTTTCAGATCATAGAGCAATACATCACCGGAAAATGTCCGCCTGAAATCCAGTGCAACCATGGAGTCTGAAACATTGCTTACCCGTGCAGCAATCAGACGGCCATCCGGCTTGAATATCTTCAGTCGCTGCCCCAGCTTGGGTTCCCAATCGGGGAACTTGTATCTCTCTATTTCCACTACTTTCCACGGAGGCTGGAAGGCCTTCTCAACCGGTATTTCTGTAGTTTTCGATTCTCCGGGGTTCATGCCGATGACAGCCTTCTCAACATTCTCAAGCACACTGCCCTCCCCCAACGTAAATTTCAACGGCTTATGATCTTTTGTTGAGACAAATACAGTTCCATCCTCCAGCTTTGCAGTACAATGCACCATAACGATGTCTCCCTTTTTTGCTTTGATCATCAATCCTCCTCTCTTTTTCCGGGCAGGCTATTTTCATTTTTCTGTTCCGGCATCCGTGAAGATTATATCTCCATGTACAGTGTGCAACCGGAGCTTCCCGTATTTATTTCCTTGATTCTCTGCATTTTTTATATGCATAGCTGATAGGGCATCTTCGGGAATTTCGTTTCTTTGAAGAGGTTTCGCAGGAAATATCTGTCAGAGGGGAACTGGACCGGGCATGTGCCGAAATACGCTATCCGCTATTTTTGCCGTTACACTTATGAGCAATCCGGGCCATGAGGAGTTCGAAAAAAGTGTGACAATGTATCATATGTTTCCCTGCCCGGACTTTCTCTGTCTGCGCCTGAAGAATGATTGCAGGTGTGGACAACTATCTTCCCGGATTACTGTCGGGGAATAAAAAACGATGGGGGAGAGATATCAAAACCCCAGAATTTCAGAAGGTCATTATGACACGTCTCATGAAAATAATTCACGCCTCTCTCTGTACTCACGTTATTCTCTGTATTCACTACTGTATCACCTAATATATGGTACGTATCCTTCCGGTCCTTCGGTCAATTATAATCAGATCAACACATGATCCTTTTATATTTACAATCTCTGCTTCGAAAAAATGATGACGCTCGCGTATCATGCCGATTTTTATTCCATTGCCGGCGATGAAGGTCTTTTCTATTATCTCTCTTGCCTCTGCGGGTGTTTTGACGATCCTTCTTGCCCCATACCATCCCCATCTGGGTCCGAACGGATGGTGTCCGTACACAGGCCTGCATTCGACTCTTCCCTGGTTAAACTGCTGCGCAAACGAAATATCTTCCGTCGTGACCAGGATACAAATCAGGATTATGAATGAGAAACTCGTTTTATACATATTTTTTTTGAAGGAGGGGGCCTCTGGCCCCCTCCATTTTTCGCGCACTGAATTCTGATACCTTTTTATTATACCCTTGACAGGCTTTCCATAACAACTCTGTCAACCGTTCCATTGAAGCAACCCTGCAGCTTCTGCCTCTTCCCGGGTATTTTCACAGTCATACTCGCAACCGCTGCCCGTTGATATCAGCATATACGGCAGGAAAGCCTTTTTGCCTGTCGCTGCAATGCGATCGACTCTCACCTCCTTTCATTCGATAATCCTCCTCTCTTTTATCTTTTATAGAAAGAATATCAAAGGATTATGAAGGTATCTCGAAGGGATTATGAAGAAGTTGTGAATTTTCCGCGTCATGAAGCACTGCTCTGCTTTCCTACGAGAGGCTATTGCTGGGTCAGCGGCAGATAAAGGGAGAATGAAGACCCTTTTCCATACACGCTCTGACACTCGATCCTTCCGCCGTGTGCCTCTGCGAGTTCCTTTGCTATGGTAAGTCCGAGACCCAGCCCACCCTCTAAAGTCTTATAGAATCTTTCAAACACAAACGGCATTTCTTCCTTTTTTATTCCGGAACCCGTGTCTGTGACCTCGATAAATCCCTCTCTCCCTTTCAGGCCAGCCCTTATCAATACAGTTCCTCCTTTTTCTGTTGCCTTCAGGGCATTCATTACGAGATTGATCATAATCTGGCTCAGCTTGTCAGGATCTGCATTGAAAGCAAGCGTATTTTCGCATTTCAATTCGAGTTGAACACCTTTATCGCTGAACATCCTCTTAAATCTCTCCTGAATATTCCCCAGAAAAGGTTTGACGGCAAAAGTTTGCCTCCTCAGTTCAAGAGCGCTCGCCTGCGCCGATGAAAGCTCTTCCAGACCTTCAATGATCTTCTTAAGACGATTATTCTCTTCGTGCAGGGAAAGCAACCGCTCCCTGTCCACCTTTATCAGACCGTCTATCATTCCCTCGAGTTCTCCCTGAATCGCACTCAGCGGGGTTCTGAGTTCATGGGCGATGTTTGAAGTAAGCTTTTTTCTCAGGGATTCCTGCATTTCGAGATTCGCTGCCATCACATTGAATGCCTCTGCAAGTCTGCCGATCTCATCGTTTCCCCGCACAAAAACCCTGCGTTTGATATGCCCTTCAGAGATATCTTTTGCAGCTGCAGTCAGCTGTTGAATGGGATCAGTCAGCTTCTTTGAGAAAACAAGGCCGAGAATTATCGAGAGCCCTCCGATGATGAAGAGTGAATACAGGAGGAATCTGTTTGATCTCATCAGGAAAATCGTCTCCTTACCCTGTCCGACATCAGAGGGAACCTGCTTGATATCGAGCTGCCCTATGCTCTTTCCCCCAAGAAACAAGGGGTAACTGGTATATTCCCTGTCATCAGATGGATTATTCTCATGAGAATACCCTGAGACTGCCATGATTCTTCTCTTCATCATGGGGGACATGGATTCGACGGCAGATTGGGTATTGATCATTTCCTTATTCCCGCTGTCAAATATCCTGATTTTGTAACCGAGCAGTACTGCCCACACGGCTTTCTCCCTCAGGGATTCGGTATTCCATCCGGAGTGTTGCTCATATGAGCCTTCTATGGCCGCCATGATCCGGTATATCCTGTCTTCTGTTTTGCCTTCGAGATATTCTTCGAAATCCTCAATGATCATTTCGCGCAGGAACAGCGATGCTGACAGAGAAATCATGGATACAAAAAAGAGAAGGAGAAGAAACTTTACCCAGAGGCTTTTACTCATCTGCACTGCCGATAAACTTATAGCCCACACCATATACAGTGTTTACAAACAGAGGATTTCTGGGGTCATCTTCTATCTTTTGCCGTATATTCTTGATATGCGCATCGATACTTCGCTCATACCCCTCAAATTGATACCCCAGAGAAGTCTCTACGAGTTCTCCCCTTGAGAAAACCCTTCCGGGGGAGCCCGCAAGAACTGCCAGTATTTTGAATTCGGTGGGAGTGAGGGTAATGAGTTGACCCTTCTTCCTTATTTCATGGCTTCTTGCATCAATGATGAGAACTCCATTATTGAAACTCATCGTGCCCTGCACATCAGCATCATGTCCCTGTGCCCTTTTCAGCACCGCTTTCACTCTTGCAACCAGTTCCCTCGGGCTGAAAGGTTTTACGACATAATCGTCAGCACCGAGTGCAAAACCCGCTACCCTCTCCTCCTCGGAAGACTTTGCGGTAAGCATAATGACAGGGAAATTACCTATTTCTCTCAGTTCCTGGCAAACCGCCTCTCCGCTCATATCAGGAAGCATGAGGTCAAGGATCACGAGCGAAAAGGTTTCCTTCATCGCAAAATCAATCGCTTTCCTGCCTTCCTCAGCAGTGATTACCCTGAAGCCCTCCCCTTCAAGATATACCTTCACAACTTTTGCGATTTTACGGTCGTCTTCAACCACAAGAACAGGGTGTGCCATATCAATAATATTACCATATCCTCAGGGGCCCAAATAAATGCATCGCATTGGCATGATTTCCAATGGCATGATATCTTAAAAAAATTATATCCGGAACTTCTGAAGTCCTGAGATGATGAAATCATCCAGCCTTCGCGAATAGTTTATTTTATAAAGTTATTTACAACTAACTTTTAAATCTTGACATTTACCTGCTGATTTGCTATTTTTTCAATAAAAATAATGACTTTTTGCATTTTAGTAATATTTAACTTTAATTCGGAATAAGGATCTCATAATTTACGGAGGAACAATGAAAAAGAAGACAATCACTTCATGGCTAATGATTGCGGCAGTTATTCTGACCGCCGCTTTCAGTTGGTATGCAACAGCGCAGGCAGCATGTCCCGCAGGAATGATTCATTACTGGCAACTCAATGAAAACAGTCAGCCATATCTCGACTTTTACGGGATAAATAACGCTACCTGCACAAACTGCCCTGCGCCGTCTGCAGGAATCGTCAACGGTTCACAACTATTCAATGCTACATCTGAGGTAAATGCAGCCGATGACGGCACCTTTGACTGGGGCAACTCCCAGAGCTTTTCCGTGGAAGTGTGGATGAAGACTACAGGCTGCTCGGACACCGACGTGCTGGTCGGCAGGGATGACAGCGCCACCCCGGTTCACTGGTGGGTGGGATGCACCAACGGTATCGCAGAAGCATATCTCATCGATACCAACAACAACGGCTACGGCGTGGGGGGAACTACCCTCCTTACCGACAACAGCTGGCATCATCTCGTCTTTGTCAGGAATGCGGCTGCAAACACCATATCTCTCTATGTAGACGGGCAGCTCGAGGATTCGGTCAGCACCGCCTATACCGGAACCTTTAATTCCACCGCCGCCCTCAATTTCGGATGGATCAATCTTGGAGCCGGATACCATTTTGAAGGATACATTGATGAAATAGCCCTTTATAACGGAACCCTTTCTTCCGGCGAGATACTGCAACATTTCAACAACGGGATCAATGGGTTCAGCTATTGCGCTTCCACGGTTACCGGATCTGCCCCGGAAGGCCACGGCACTATATCATGTTCATCACCTGTTGAGTACGGCAATACTGCAACCTGCGCTATCACGCCTGATGCCCACTACCATCTGTCTTCCCTCACTGACAACGGTGCCGATGTACTTTCCTCCGTCGTGAGCGGTCAATATTCAATCAATAACGTGACAATCGATCACGCTGTAGTCGCCATCTTTTCTCTCAACACGTTCACTCTCTCTGCCTCCAGAACCGGAACAGGGAATGGGACAATCACCAGCAGTCCTTCCGGGATATCCTGCGGCAGCGACTGCTCAGAGATTTATCCTATGGGGACGATTGTAACTCTTACCGCAGCTGCTGATCCAGATTCAAATTTCGCAGGATGGTCCGGAAGCGGATGTACAGGCACAGGCACCTGCACTATTACCATAAACGCTGACCGTTCCGTGACAGGAAACTTTACGTTGAAGGACTTCACTCTCTCGGTTTCCAGGGAAGGAACCGGGACTGGTATGATCACCAGCAGCCCTTCCGGGATATCCTGCGGCAGCGACTGTTCGCAGGCATATTTTGCAGGGACTGTCATCACCCTCACCGCACAAGAAGGTCCAAATTCGATCTTCACAGGATGGTCCGGCGGTGGTTGTGCAGGAACAGACACCTGCACCTTTACATTAAACTCCGATCTCGAAATCACCGCACATTTCATATCCGAGAATGACCTGTTCACCCTTGCAATCGAAAAAACAGGCGAAGGGAAAGGATATGTCACGAGTTCTGACAGCCTTATAGACTGCGATCCTTTTTGTTCGGCGCACTATCAATATGGTTCGGAAGTAACCCTTACAGCCGTTGCGAACCAGGGCTCCGTTTTCATGGGATGGTCAGGCGGCGGATGTTCAGGAACAGACTCCTGTACCATTACCATCACTCACGATAATGCGGTAGTCGCGCATTTCGGAATACCGGCAAACCATTTCCTCCTTGAGGTATCTGTAGTTCCCCACAACGGCGGCATTATACGAGGGGACTCCATTAATTGCCCCGGCATATGTTCAATGTCCTACCAGTCAGGATCAGGAGTGGTCCTCTCTGCTGAAGCACAGACCGGCTACTATGCGTTTAGCCACTGGGACGGTTGCGACAGTACTTACGGGAATACATGTTTTGTCATAATGAATTCATATAGAAATGTGAAAGCAAGTTTCCATGTCATGCCGGTCGGGTACGGTCCTGACCTTACCGGAGAATGGAAATCGCTGTCTCAGAAGTGCAGCAACTCATACGATAATATGAAATGTCAGATCAGGGGGAAACTGAAAATCACCAACATCGGCAATCTCAATGCGAAATCTTCCATTGTCAGATTTTTTCTCTCAGAGGATTCCCTCCATGATCCCGGGGATCTCTATCTGAAGAAAACTACATCCGGGAAAATCAGGCAAGGGAAAAGTAAGACCAGGACTCTCAGTTATCGTCTTCCAAAAGGAGAAACCGTTTCCGGGAAGTACATAATCGCCGTCATTGATGCTGATGGCGCAATCCCGGAGATTGAAGAAAATAATAATATTGCTGTCTTCGGACCGCTTCTGTAGGATATGTAATCAGCAAAAACCTCATATGGATCCCCGGCCACAGCCTTTCAATGGCCGGGGCCTTCATACGCTTCATGATGCAATTACCTTCCCCCATCCTTTTTTCCTTCTGTTCCATTTCTCTATCTCCACCGCGAAAAATACAATAGATGACAGCAATAAGGTTATCATAAGTTCATGAAGAGTCAGAGGTTCTGTCTTGAATACCGGATTCAAGAACGGCACATAGATGGTTGCCAGCTGAAGGATGACAGTAAGAATAAATGCTCCAAGAAGGGGCCTGTTTGAAAAAAGTCCGAGTGAAAAAAGTGATTCATTTTCCGAACGTATCGCAAGCACATGTCCCATCTGACTGAAACACAGCACGGTGAAAACCATGGTCTGCCAGTGCCCGATATCTGCCCTGATCGCCCATGCCTGAGTAAAAACCGATATTCCTCCCATAAGGATTCCTACCCATACTATATGAAGCCACATCCCGGTAAATATATTCTCCTTCGGATGTCGCGGCGGTCTCTGCATGATTTTCTTTTCGGCAGGTTCTGCCGCCAGAGCGAGTCCGGGCAGTCCATCAGTCACCAGATTAATCCAGAGTATATGAATGGGGAGAAGGGGGATCGGAAGCCCGATCAGGGGAGCGAGAAAAATAGTCCATATCTCTCCTGCATTACTCGTCATCGTATACCGAATGAACTTCCGTATGTTGTCAAAAATCCTCCTTCCTTCTTTTACTGCCCTTACGATGGTCGCAAAATTGTCATCGAGCAATATCATATGTGCCGCCTCTTTTGAAACATCGGTGCCGGTAATGCCCATCGCAATGCCTATGTCGGCTCTTTTCAGTGCCGGAGCATCGTTCACACCATCCCCTGTCATGGCGACAAATTGTCCTTTATCCTGCAACGCCTTGATTATCTTCAGCTTCTGTTCCGGGGCGACTCTTGCATACAGCCTGATATGTTCCACTTTTTCCTCGAATTCTTCCATCGGCAAATCAGCCAGTTTTTTCCCTGTCATGATTGACTTGACATCATCCCCGATGATTCCCAGCTTCTTTGCGACCGCCCTTGCTGTAACAGGGTGGTCACCGGTAATAACAACCGGCCTGATACCTGCAGCCTTGCAAAGAGTTACCGCTTCCCCTGCTTCTTCACGCGGGGGATCCATCATCCCGGCAAAACCGAGGAGAGTAAGACCAGCTTCCATGTTCTCGGGAACCGCAGCCCCGGGAATGCGGTCCCAGGTTCTCATGGCTATGCCTATTACCCTTAACCCTTCAGCAGCCATCTGTTCGCTTGTCCTTTTTATCTCCTCCGGATCGATATCCTTCAATCCGGAAGACTCGAGCACATTTACCGATTTATCGAGCAAAACTTCAATCGCCCCTTTTGTAAAAGAGATGAATCCGGCACCTTTTTCCGTATCCGGTTCCCCTTGCAGCAAAATTTCATGCACGGTCGTCATGCATTTCCTTTCAGAATCAAAAGGTATTTCAGCGATTCTTGGAAAATTGTGCACAAGCTTTTCTTTCCTGAACCCGGCATCATATGCAGCCCTGTAAAGGGCTGTTTCAGTAGGATCACCGATAATCTGGCCTTCCTTGTCGATGGTTGCATCATTGCTCAGCGCAAGACCGATAAAAAAAGCATCCACGGGGGAGCCGAGATTCAGGGAAGTCTCCGATTCTTCTCCTGCCACCTGCTCAAATCCGTTCCTGACAGTTTCTCCGTTTACATATACTTCCTCAACCGTCATCCTGTTCATGGTGAGAGTGCCTGTCTTATCAGAGCATATATAGGTAACAGAGCCGAGTGTCTCAACTGCAGGAAGCTTTCTTATCAGGGCATTCTGCCTGACCATTTTTTTTGCCCCAAGTGCAAGAGAAATTGTCACTACGGCGGGAAGAGCCTCGGGGATCGCTGCAACCGCAAGCGAAATTGCAGTTAGAAGCATTACAAGGGCAGGCTCTCCCCTCATTATCCCGATCACGAAAATGACCGCACAGATTGCAATAACCGCAATGGCGAGTTTCTGTCCGAAACTCGCGAGTCTCTTCTGCAGAGGTGTTTTAACCTCTGCTTCTTCCTGAAGCATGGTGGCAATTTTTCCGAGTTCCGTCTGCATTCCTGTCGCAACCACAACTCCCTGTCCCCTTCCATACGATACGGTTGTCCCTTTGTAGATCATATTTTTTCTGTCGCCCAGGGGAATCTTTTCATCTTCCAGAAACCCCGTATGTTTTTCGACCGCAACTGACTCTCCGGTAAGTGCCGCCTCTTCTACCTTCAGCTGAGCAGCTTCGATCAGCCTCATATCTGCGGGAACGATTTTTCCTGCCTCAAGGAATACCACATCACCGCTGACAATCTCCGATGTGGAAATTTCTGCGGGATTGCCGTCCCTCATGACAAAGGCAGAGGGTGCGGCCATTTTCTTCAGGGCAGCCATCGCCTTCTCGGCCCGGTATTCCTGGATGAAACCGATAATTGCATTGAGTGCGACAATGACGATGATCGCTATCGTGTCAGAAATCTCGCCGATGATACCTGAGATGAGAGCTGCGACAATAAGAATCATAATCATGACGTCCCTGAACTGATCAAGGAACATCATGAAAGGGGTCTTTTTCTTTTTTTCTTTGAGAACATTCGGGCCGTACTGGCGGAGCCGCCTTGTTGCTTCATCTGATGTCAGTCCACCGGGAGTAGAAACGAGTACATCAAGCACTTCCTGTACGGGCTTCTGGTGCCAGTGCATAAAGATCCTTTTTTGGTAGTTGCGGTATTTTCCGCGCAGGGCAGGACGCATGGATCCTGCCCGCCTGTTTATAATTTACACCGGTTCAGAAAACTGGTGCTGCTCATGTGCTGAGCACCGGTTCAGTTCTTCGTGGGCTTCATCCCTGAATGAGGGGTGTATGCACAAGTTATTTTCCCGTAAACCATTCCTTCATGTGAGAAGCATTGCGCTTCACTCTTCTGAGCATCCTTTTTGCCCAAATAAACTCGCTCGCAAGAATTCCCAGGCCTATCGGAATGACAACAACCGCAGGTCCCGGCAACACAATCATTGCAAGGCCTATCAGGAGCACGGTAAAACCGACAACCATAATTATCAGCTTTCTGGCCTGTTTTATGGTTTTGAGAAAAAGCGGAGTCATGAGATGCTGGACTTTTTCGGTATCATCATTCTCTTGTTCTTAACAATTTTCTGTGCTCCGAAATCAGATATCATGCATTTTTTGTTATCATCCACTTATGTCATTCGGTAATATCAAGGAAGCCGCGCGCTGCAGCAGGGCATGATTTACATTTTTTCAAGGACGAACAGCAACTGTCCCTCAATGACAAAACTGTTGAGTTTCACGCAGATTTCGAGTATATGGGCATCAAAGGGCGCCACTATCGCATTTTCCATTTTCATTGCCTCGAGGTTTGCAATCTCTTCGCCCTTGTGCACAATATCGCCTACTTTAAGGGATCCTCTATCCGGATTGCCGATCCTCCAGATATTTCCGTTAATCGGCGCGCCGATATCATTAATACCCTTCGCCATTTTAATCTCGGCCTTCTTTGCACGTGGGGTTTCAACAGTATATACCCGTGTCTTGTTGTTGACACGCATAACAACATGGATAACTCCCTCATGTTCAGCACCGACAGAGACCAGTTCGAGACTGTAAGGCTTTCCCCAGAGGTCGAAATCAACCTTGTCTCCCTGTCTTTTCAGTCCTTCCCTCCAGACATCTGTCGGAAGCACAAGCGGTGCCTCACCGTATTTTTCCCGGAACTCGATCATATTGAGCGCATCCTTCGGGTGCATGAGATAAAGGATAAATTCTTCTTCCATCGGTTTTCTTCCGATATGTTCGGAAAGTTCATTTCTCAATTTTCCGAGATCATCGTCCTTTACCGAATCCAGAGGAGAAAGATCAGTCCGTTTGCGGACCATCTTTTCCCATTCATCCCCAAAAGTACTTCTGTAGACCCAGTCATGCGGCCATCCCATGGGAAGTTTTCCATAGTGTCCGAGGAGAAGGTTCTTGAAATCTCCGGGTGCATTACTGAAAAGCCCCTGAAGTTCTTCCTGCTCATCCCTGGTCATTGATTTGAATTTCATATTCTTTTCTTCGATGAATTTCGCAAGAAGTTCTATGAGATGCCTGACTCCGGCCTCACCTTTTGCTTTTGCATACTTGTTCACAATACCGCTGCAGGTAACCCAGGTGATCTGTGATCCAGGCGTTACATCAAAATAATGAATAATCTTGTTATAGAGTGACATCACCTTGAGAATGGCTGGCATGTAATGGAGAAATCCCCCTTTTTCAGCCTGTTCGAATGAGCTCGGGAACGCACCACCCGGCATTTTATGGAGGGTTACCGTATGGTCAAACCCCTTAAAGGGAGATTCCGCCCAGTCATAGAAATTGATCCAATCCCGCACTTTCTGGACTGCAGCCTCTGCCTCCCCCCTGTTGATATGCACCGGTATTCCCGATTCTTCGAAATACGCCTGGACACCCAGTATCGGCGAATGTCCGTAAAAACGTACCAGGGAGTCTTCTTCCACATCAAAAATCTTTGCACCTGCTTTCGCGGCCGCAAGCATCGCAGGTATCGCGAGCCCGTCGGTTATATGCCTGTGATAATGAATAACAAGATCAGGAAACTTCTGTTTAATGCTGTCAATCAAATCGCTCACCCGGTTGATGCTGCCGACACCTGCCATGTCCTTAATGCAAAACGTGATCTCATCGGTTCCCCCGCACAGGCTTACAATCTCCTGTACAAGAGACAGGTAGTACCTGTTGGTCGTCCAGTCGGCCATCGTAAACGATACGGAAGGTTCAAACAGTCTCCCTCTTTTCATGATGACTTCCGCAACGGTGCGCATGTTCCTCACATCGTTAAGAAAAGAAAAACATCTCCATACATCAATATCCACTCTCTCAACGACATATTCGATCACGTTCCTGGGATAGGGACGGTAACCCCACATATTGGTTTCGCGTATAAGTGTCTGAAGCAGCACATTCGGCATATTCTGTCTCAGGATCTCGATTTCCTCAAAGGGGCTTTCCTGCCTGTTCATCACGCCGACATGCCAGCGCGCTCCCCCGTGGCATTCCGAACTGAAAAGCCCCATCCTGTTGTAATACGGCGCCAGAGTCGCAAGGTCATAAATGCGATGACGGTTCTTGAAGTCTGACTGTCCCGCATCACGCATTCCCACTGATGTCAGGCACACCCCTTCAAGCCTGCGTACCGCATTGACTATCTCTTTCGGTGACATGCCCGGTCTTACAAAAATATCATCCTTTTTTCTTGCCATATGTCTTACATCCATCCCTGGGGCCCGAGTGCTGATATTTCAGCTACATATCGTGCGATCTTCAGAACCTCATCTTCGCTGTTTTTTTCCTTGAACATCGATACAAGTTCCTCCATATGCTCTTCGATAAAGCGAGTTGAGAACTCCCCTGCTGCAAACGCCGGATGTCTTATGATGCTCAGGAGCAGAGGCGCCAGGGTTTTTACTCCTTCCACCCTGAGATTCCTGCTGAGCGCCCTGTCCATAACGCGTATCGCGTCCTGCCGGTCCGCACCTGCGGTTATCAGCAGCATGAACAGGGAGTCATAGTACGGGGGAATATCTGCGCCCTCATACACCCCGGTTGCGATTCTCACTCCCGGCCCCTGGGGAACCTGGAGACGGGTAATCGTTCCGAATGAAGGACTGAAATTCCTGGGATCTTCAGCGTTAAGCCGTACTTCCAGAGCCCAGCGGTTAGGAAGAATGTCAGCCTGTTTAATGGGCAGTTTTCTGCCCATTGCGACATCTATCATTATACCAACGATATCAAGTCCGGTAATCAGTTCGGTCACACCGTGCTCCACCTGGAGGCGGGTATTGACTTCGAGAAAATAGAACTTCTTGTTCGATGAATCGAAAAGAAACTCGACCGTTCCAGCGGACGTATACCCGATCTCCCGCATAAGCCTGATAGCGGTAAAGCATATTTCATTCCGCAGATCGTCATCGATAGTCGGGGAAGGCGCTTCCTCGACTATTTTCTGGTTTCGCCTCTGAATGGTGCATTCCCGTTCATAAAGATGCACTACATTCCCATGTTGATCCGCGATAATCTGTACTTCGATATGTCTGCCGCGCTCGATATATTTTTCAATCATCACTCTGTCATCACCGAACGATTTCAGTGCTTCTGATCGGGCCTGTGCAAAAGCCTGCGCCAGCTGGTTCTTGTTCTCGACCTTCACCATACCTTTGCCACCGCCTCCGGCAACAGCTTTTATCATGATGGGGAAGCTCACCTTTTCATGCTTCATCCATTTCTTGATCTGCTCGATGCTGCTGACATCAATGATTCCCGGGATGCTCGGGACATTCGCCTTTTGCGCCAGCTTTTTTGCCTGAATCTTGTCCCCAAGGGCTTTGATAACCTGGGGGTGCGGCCCTATCCAGGTCAGCCCTGCATCCATTACCATCTGGGCAAACCTGCTGTTTTCTGCAAGGAATCCCCATCCAGGGTGAATTGCATCAGATCGTGTCTGGATTGCAGCCGCAATCATCTTCTCCATATTGAGATACGATTCAATGGGGGGGGCTTCACCTATATGCACGGCGGTATCTGCCATGAAAACATGGTGGGCAAGCCGGTCCGGGGTGCTGTAAACAGCGGTCGTTGGGATCTTCCTGTCCCTGCAGGTATGCATGATCCTGACTGCAGTAACTCCGCGGTTCGCGATCAGTATCTTCTGAATCTTTTTGCTCATGATGTTCTTCCCTTTCGGAGTAAGGTCTTGACATTTTACCATAAAACAAATACTGAATACCATTACTGTCCGGTTAAAATAGAGCCCCTTGGATAGGAGTGTCCTCGCTTATTTTTAATCTATCAGGCTTTAATGTAAGGATATCTATGATAGCCTTTCTTTCGAAAAGCATTTCTCGTATAACACG